>JACQAG010000026.1 GCA_016195085.1 Pseudomonadota bacterium
GAAATAGCTGGTGACCTCGGCGTTGGCGGCATATTTGACCGGCTCGCCCTTGAAGCCGCTCTCGCGCACGTGCAGGCAGACGAACCAGTCGCCCTGCTTCAGGCCGGCCCGCGCCAGCATCTCCCAGCCGCGGAGGTAGTCTCGGGGCTTGAGGGCGATGAGCGGCGGGCGCGCTTGCTCGTCCCAGGCCTTCTGCACCTCGGCCATCAGATGCTGGCACCACACCCGCCTGCCATTGGCTTCGACCATGGTCACGATCTTCGGATCGAGCACCTCGGCGTGCCCGGAGAGTTCCTGGATCTTCTGCGGATCTTCCACCAGCGTCAGATAGCGCCGCCAGTAGCTCAGGAACTCCCGGTTGAACGGACGGTCGCTCTCGGCCAGCACCAGGAGCTTGCGCTCGCGGCGCCAGCCCAATTTGTGCAGCTTGATGAAGTAGTCGAGAAAGCCGACATGCCCGATGCTGAAAAGCAGGCCGGTCAGCACGATCTCGAAGTCGGAATTGTCAGCGCCCATCGCCTGCCTACGCCGCTCCTGGGCATCCACCATGGCCGAATAGATCCGGTGCGCATCCTCGAAGCGGCCGACATCGCCCAAGGACACGCCGATCTGGAAAAGCAGGTCGACGTCGTGGCGGGCGATCGCGAGCGCCCGCAGGCCCACTTGCAGAAAACCGTGCAGGAACCCCAATGCGCCGTAGGCGCTCTCGAACTGGTAGTGCAGGCCGCGGAGCACGCGCGCGAGCTGTTCCAAGGCGCGGGCATCGGCCGGCGCGTCGATCAATGTGCGCACGAGGTAGGGAATGACGATGACCGCGCCGCCCTCGCTCTTGAGATGGGCTGCGACACGCGCAAGTGCTGCACCGATACGCGGTTCGATCGGTGAATCGAGGTCGCCGGTCCAGGCTTGGCCGTCGCCTTTGGCGTCGAACTTGATCGTCCCGTGTATGAATTCGCGCAGGCCCGAGGCGAGCAGCGGCGGCATCGCGCCGCGGGCCGCAGCTCTGAGAGCCGCCTGCACGCCCTCGATCCGCCCGATGGCACGATCTAAGGGGCTGTCCGCCTCGACCGACCGACCGAGTTCCCGAAGCGCCTCGCCATTCTCGAAAGGCGGCTCGCCGACCGCCATCATGCCACGGACGATCCCTGGCCAGGGCGGGGGCCCGAGGATGCCGTCGACCTCGGTCAGCAGCTCACTGGAATCCTGAGGTGTTTCCGTCATCGCAGAGAAGGTGAGGGGCTACCCGCCATGCACCGCGACATCGGGCAGCGGCACGATGAACTTGCCGCCGCCGGCGAGATAGCGCGAATGCTTGGCCATGATCGGGTCTGCATAGCGCCAGGCGAAGATCACGACCGCGCCCGTCTTCTCAAGATCGAGCTCGCTCGGCCGGCGGATCGGCAGCCGGTATCCCGGCCCGATGAGGTGATCCCCCCGCCGCGGATCGTCGTCCATAAGGAAATCGATCTTTGCCGCAAGATCGAACTGCGCGATGAGCGTCGTCGTGCCGACGGAGACGCCGTATCCGGCGATGCCGCGTCCACGTTGGCGCTCTGCCTCGACCAGCTCGCCCAGTCTCGCCCTGAGCGAGGCCACGTGCTCGACCAGCGGTCGGTAGAAGGCCGGCTGGTCCATGCCTAGGCGGATTTCATCGGCGACCAACCTCGCAACCGACGATGCCACGCGCCGAGGGCCGCCGGCATGCTGGACGCCGAGGCGGATCGAACCGCCCTTGGTCCAGATGTTTTGGACGTCGATGAGCTCGAGCCCTGACGCAGCGAAGAAACGCTGCAGCGGCCGCACCATGAAATAGGAGAGGTGCTCGTGATAGACGGTGTCCAGCAGCGTCTTCGTGATCACATCGGCGCCGTATTGGGTCTCCATCACAAAGACGCCGTCGGAAGCCAGCAGCTCCTTCAGGCCGCTGACGAGATCGCTGAGGTCATCGATGTTGGCGAATACGTTGTTGGCGATAATGATCTGGGCAGGACCGTATTTCGCCCGGACCTCGCGGCCGAGCGCGCCGTTAAAGAAGCGCGGCCAGGTCTCGACCCCGCTTGCCGTGGCGCTCCGGGCGATCTCCTCGGCCGGATCGATGCCAAGCACGAGGTGGCCCGCTTCGGCAAAGCAGCGCAGGAGCGTGCCGTCATTCGAACCGATCTCGACAACGAGCGCCCCAGTCGCCGGTTTGACCGATTCCCGCACCTCCCCGGCATAGCGGGCGAAGTGCTCGGCCAGGCCGAGCGAGCCGGATGTACGATAAACGTAGTTGCGATAGGTGAGCTCAGGGCTGACGATGACGCTGACCTGCAGCATGCCGCAGTCGCGGCAAAGATCGAGCCCGAGGGGTATCGCTTCGGTGAAGGCGGGGTGGTTCTGGTCGGCACCGGGCACAGCGAAGGTCGGCGTGGCGGCCGGGATGGCGCTGAGCGGCACCACGGTCTCCAAGCGCCTGGAACGGCACAAACGGCAATCCACTCGAGTCGCGAAGAGCGGCCGCATCCGTGAGCTAACCCCTTGATCCCGGAGCCTAGAACGCCGGCGAAGCTAGCATGGAGAGCCGTCGCGTGATAGGTTAGTTCAATCTGCCGAGTGTGGTTTCCTGGAACGACAAGTGGCTGATTCGACGGGCTTTATAACGCCGCTGCGCGACATCCCGTGGTGGCGAACAGAGGTCGGCGAGGAGGAGGTCGCGCGGCTGCTAGCGGCCGTGCGCGGCGAGCGGATCAGCGCGGGCGCGCTCACCCTTGAGTTCGAGTCGGCGCTGGCGCTGGAGCTGGGCGTCGCCCATGCGGTTTGCACCACCAGCGGCACCAGCGCGCTCCTGCTCTCCCTGATGGCGATCGGCGTCGGCCGCGGCGACGAAGTCATCGTGCCTGCCCGCACCTTCATCGCGACCGCGCATGCCGCCTACTGGCTCGGTGCGGAGGTGGTGCTGGCGGACTGCCTCCTGGACAGCCCCAATCTCGACACCGAAGCGCTGGACCGCCTGGTGACCCCTCGCACCAAGGTCATCATGCCGGTGCACCTGAACGGACGGGCGGTCGATATGGACCGATTGCTGGCCGTGGCCCGGCCGAGGGGCATCGCGGTCGTCGAGGACGCCGCGCAGGCGTTGTTCAGCCGCGATTCCATGGGACGGCATCTCGGCACCATCGGCGATGCCGGGTGCTACTCATTCGGCATGACCAAGCTCGTGTCGACCGGTCAGGGCGGTGCGGTGGTGACCAACCGCGCGGACCTCGCCAAACGCCTCAGACTCGCGCGCAACCATGGCGTGGAAGATCTGCAAACCCATGAATACCTGGTGCCCGGGCTCAATTTCAAATTCACTGACTTGCAAGCTGCGGTCGGCCTAGGGCAGCTGGCGAGCCGTACCCAGAAGGTGGAGCGATCGCTTGCGATCTACCGCGCCTACGAGTCGGTGCTGCAGCGCTACGGTTTCGTGCGCATGGTGCCGGTGGATGTCGAGCATGGCGAGGTGCCGCTTTGGGTCGAGGTGGCCTCGCCCGTACGCGAGCGGTTGATGACCTATCTTGCCGAGAAGGGTGTGCAGACCCGCCGATTCCTGCCGTGCCTCGACACCGCCCCGCATTTCCGCAGCGACCGGCGCTTCGCGAACTCGGCACGCTTCCACCGCGAGGGCTTCATCCTGCCCTGTGGACCGGCGCAGCCCATTGGGAACGTTGCCAGAGTGGCAGAGATATTGCAGAGCTTTCCGGCATGACCCGGCACACGCCATGACCGTCGTCGAGCGGGACGAGGCCTCGGCTGCACCGCCTGTCGGTGCGGCAGAGGGGCTCGAATCGATGCGTCGCAAGGGATATGCCGTTGTTTTGGCGGAAGATTTAGCGCCGCTGCGGCATATTCGCGACCTCGTCGTGGCGCAGGCCTCGGCACGCCTCGGCGTGACGGCCAAGGACGCCGAAGGCTTCCTCAATCGTTTCCACGAGCACGGCCTCCGGGACGTGGAGATGAACGAATTCCGCGTCAACCTCATCCAAAGCCTGTCCACCGGCACGAAGGTGGGCGAGGACATTTGGCAAGCCTTTCGCACCATGCTCATTGGATTGGTCGGACCGGACGTGCTGGTGCAGAAGGCGACCAATCTGGTCATCCAGCAACCCGGCAATAGCGACGGCACGCCGATTCACCGCGATGCCCCGCCGAATTCCGCCTTCGAGGTGGTTGTCTGGCTGCCGCTGGTCGACTGCTACGGGACGAAGGGAATGCGGGTTCTGGATATCGCCGAGACCCAGCGCGGGGTCGACCTGCAGTTGGCGGACGTCAAGTCGCAGAGAGCCCTCGAGGACTATGTGTGGTCCCACGGCGAGAACCCGGCCGTGCCGTTCGGCGCCGCGCTGTTCTTCTGGACCGGGCTGATCCACGCGGTGCCGGCCAACAGCGAAGCCGAGACGCGGTGGTCCCTCAATATTCGCTACAAGAACCTGTTCTCGCCGTTCGGCACCAAGGCGATGCCCGAGCATTTTCGTATCCTGGAGCTGTCGCCGCTGACCCGGATCGCCATGGATTGCAAGAAGCACCAGGTGCTCTCCAGCGCCTACGGCACGATCGGCCGGGGATGAAGAAGTTCTTCTCCGTGCTGGACACCGGCGTGATGAGCCTGGTGACGCAGCCGCTCCAGCACACGATCAATGTCGAGATGGCGCGCCGGGCGGGCGGCAAGATCATGTTCTATACGGGCGAGCGCTTCGAGACCTTGGCGACGCACGCGGTTCTGAAATCCAAGCTGGGCGAACGTCCTGAAATTGACGGCTTCGTCTTCTTCCGCCTGAAGCAATTCAATTACGGCCCCGACTTCAACTACGAATTCCTGCTCGACATTCTCGAGCATGGCTATGAGACCCACTTCTCGCGGGAGTCGTTTTCGCTGCGCTCGCCGGCCGAGCTCGATGCATTTCTGCCGACCTTGCTGACGCTCGAGCTCTTGGGTGATCCCGGACGCCAAGGGGCGCTGCGGCATTTTCTCGGCGCGGACTACGAGAACCTATGGACGATCATCGACTAGCGAGGCGTCTCGACTGTCGGATGAGCGGATCCGTATGCCGGAAGATCAGAGTAGGTCGCTGTGGCCTCGCAGGAAATCGCGGCCGATGCGGCTGTTGAGCCCGTAGCTCCCGTAGCGGCTGGCGTGGCTGACGGCGATGGCGTCGAACCGACGCTGAAGCTCCTGATCCTCGCCGGTTGCCTGGAACGACCCATCCAGGCGTTGCATCATCTCGGTGACGACGCCGAAGATCTCATCCTCGGTGTTGTCCACCAGCTCCACGCCCTGCGCGGCGAAGACGTTGGCGTTGTAGCACTGGCCGAGCGGCGGTTGCCAAGCCTCGGCGAAGCCGAGCAGGCGCTCATTGCGGCTCGAGCGATAAAGCTTGGGAATGAACAGGTCGCGGCCGCCATAGGGTCTGGCGGAAATCGGCGTCCAATTGGTTGCGATTGAGGGGATGTGAAAGGCGAATGGGACGTGGATGAGGCCGGAGGAGGTGCCGAGGTAGAAGCGGCATTGGGCGCAGCAGAATATGTCCATCCACTCGCTGCGCAGCTCCGAGTTGGCGTAGTCGATGACCCCATCCATCTTCGGGAGCATGCTCATGGACGGATCGCCCATGCGCAGCACCCAGCCGCCGCGTTCGACAATGTGCCGCATTGCCGGCAGAAATGTCCCGATATCGGCATTGGCGGAGTAGCGGAGCTTCTCGTCTTTGAAGCCGCCCTCGCGCACATGCACGCAGACGAACCAGTCGCCGCGCTTTAGACCCACGCGCTCCAGCGCATCCCAGCCGCGGATGTAGTCGCTCGGCTTGAGGGCGATGAGCGGCGGCCGTCCTTCCTCCTCCCAGGCCTTCTGCGCATCCGCCATGATGTGATGGCACCACGCCCGTTTGCCCTTGGCTTCGATGACGGCGTTGATCTTCACATCGAGAATGTTCGCGTAGGGCTGCAGCGCGGCGATCTGCTGCGGTTCCTCCACCAGCGTCACGTAGCGACGCCAATAGTCGAGGAATTCCCGATTGAATGGGCGATCGCTGTAGACGAGCACGACCAGCTTGCGCTCGGGGCGCCACCCCAGCTTCTGCAGCTTGATGTAATAGTCGAGATAGGCGATATGCCCGACGCCCAAGAGGAGGCCGTTGAGGAGGATCTCGATATTCTGATAGGTGTCTGGCGCAGTCGGGCGGCGCTTTTCCTGAGCATCCAGCGCGGCTGAATAGGCAAGGAACGCCTCGTCGAAGCGACCCATGTCGTTAAGCGCGACGCCCAGCTCGTAGTGAATGTCGACCTCCCCGGGATCGAGGACACTCGCCCGCCGCCCGATCGACACGAAGGCGCGGAACAGCACCAGCGCGCCGGGCAGCGAGGCGACCTCCTGATAAAGGCCGCGAACCGCGAGGGCGAGCTTTCTGAGCTCGCTCGCGTCATCGGGCGTGTGCAGGAGCGATCGGACGAGATAGAGAACGAGGACGAGCACCGAGCCGTTTTCTTGCAGATGCGAGGCAATACGTCGAAGGGCCGGTGCCACGGGTGCAAAGGCTGTCGGCGCGGGATCGTCGCCCAGCGACTCCAAATACCTGCCGACGTGGACGGCGAAGCGCACGAACTCGCGGGCGTTGTTGGGGAAGCCGGGAGGGGCCTCGGCGCCAAAAGCCCCCGCCAGCGCCAGCCGCACCTCTTCGATCGACTTGACGGCCCGGTCCAAAGGCGTGCCCATCACGGCGGCCCGGCCAAGTTGGCGAATGATGCTGCCGTCATCGAAGGGCGGGCTTGCGCGGCCCAGAAGCCCGCGGGCGATGCCTTCCCATGGCGACGGGCCGAGGATGCAATCGATCTTCGCGGTGAGTGCGTCTGCAGGCGCGCGCGCGTCAGCCATCGCCTTAGGGCGCCCGGTTCGGCGCGCCGTTGCGCTCAGTGGCGGGCCGCGATCGCATCGCGGATCCGGCGCGCGATCTCCTGCGGGTGGAGTCCGGCGCGCTCGAGCAAATGCTCCTGGCTGCCATAGTCGTCCGGGAACTCATCGGGAAGTGCCAGGCGCAAGGTCGGGACCGAGACGGCCTCGTCGGCGAAGAGTTCGACCACGGCGGCGCCGAGCCCGCCGATGCGGCTGTGCTCCTCGATGGTGACTACGAGACCGGCTTGGCGCGCGGCGTCGAGCACCGCAGCCTCGTCGAGCGGCTTGACGGTCGGCAGATGCAGGACCCCGAGATCGATGCCATCAGGCGCCAGCAGCTCCGCGGCCGCGAGCGCACGGTCGGCCATAACACCCGTGCACAAGGCCGCGGCTTGGCCTGCGCGCTTCAGCTCGATCGCGCGGCCGATGGCAAAGCCGTGCTCCGGCTTGGTCACCACCTTGTCGCCGCCCTTGGCGAGGCGAATGTAGATCGGGCCCGGCCAATCGAGGGTGGTCACCATGAAGCGGCGCATCTCTTCCGCATCGGCCGGCGCCACCACCGTCATGTTCGGCAGCGCCCGCATGATCGCAATGTCCTCGATCGCCATGTGCGTCGGCCCCAGCGGCGCATATACGAGGCCGCCGCCATTGGCGATCAGGCGCACCGGCAGATTGTGGAGGCAGAGATCGACGGCCACCTGCTCATAGCAGCGCCGCGTGAGGAAGGTGGCGATGGTGCACACATAGGGGATGTAGCCGTCCATGGCGAGGCCGGCGGCCATGCCGATGATCGCCGCCTCGGAGACGCCTTCCATGAAGAAGCGGTCGGGCATCTCCTTGCGCATGGCGTCCAGAGTGCCGACACCGAGATCGGAGCCGATGAACACCACGCGCGGGTCACGCTTGGCCAGCTCGTGCACCATGCGCATGCTGGTCTCGCGCATTATGCCGGCCCGCTCTCGAGCGCTTGGCGCAAGGCTTCGGCCTGCTCCGGCGACAGCCTCGACTTGTGATGCCAAGCGGCATTGTGCTCGCATTCGGGGATGCCTCGACCCTTGACCGTATGGCAAATGACGGCGCTGGGGCGATCGTTGGCGAGCGGCAGCCTAGCGAAGGTCTTCCGGAGCTGGGCGACATCGTGGCCATCGGCCTCGGCCACTGCGAAGCCGAAGGCGCGCCATTTGTCGGCGATCGGCTCGAGCCCCAACACGTCGGCGACCCGGCCGTAGGACTGCATTTTGTTGTAGTCGATCACGGCGGTGAGATGCGTCAGCTTGTGCTTGGCGGCAGCCAACGCCGCTTCCCACACCGAGCCTTCATCGGTCTCGCCGTCGCCCATGACCACGATTACCCGGCTCGGCCGGCGCTGCATGCGGGCGGCAAGAGCCAATCCGACGCCGATGCCGAGGCCATGTCCCAATGCCCCCGTCGAGGCTTCGACGCCCGGAGTCTTCACCTCGGGATGGCCGCCCAGCAAGGCTCCAGCCTTGCATTGCTTCGACAGCTCCGCGATCGGAAAGAATCCTTTGTCGGCGAGCAGCGCATAGAGAGCGAGGCAGCCATGGCCCTTGCTCAAGAGGCAGCGGTCGCGATCCGGCCAGCGCGGCTCGTGCGGGCGCACGCGAAGGACATCGTCGTAAAGAACACGAAGGATCTCGACGAGCGATAGCGCCGCGCCGACATGGCCGCGGCCCCCGCCGTAGAGCGCGTCGATGATGAGCCGGCGCAGCTGCCGCGATCTCTCGTCGAGGGGACTCTGTCGCGGAGCACCGGCAATCGAGGACGCTGAACTCATTGGCTTGGGTGATAGCCCGCTACGATCGCCGTGTAAAGAACGCGGGCCTTGGCCAGCTGACGGGCCTTGGCCGCCTCCCAGTCGCCGTCACCGCCGGCATGACGGCGACGGATCCAGCGCTCCGGCAGGAACTCGTTCAACACGATGAGGCACCAGCGTATGCCGATGAGAGGCAGGAACTGCGCCAGGCGTCGAGGAAACTCGCTGTCCTCGGCGAGCAGCGCCGCCATACGGTCGTTGAATCGCCTGCTTTCCTCGGGCGGTAAACACATCGCCGGATGCCAGGTGACGTCGGCAGCGAGCTTCGCTGGATCATCCCAACCGAAATACTCGAAATCGAGGAATACCCGGCTGCCATCGGGCCGGAGCAGCATGTTGTGGAAGCCGAAATCCGAGGGAGAGAGAACGCGCCGCTCGGGTGCCAGCTCGGCATCGGGATCGATCCCGGCAGCTGCATAGGAGCGGAGGGCGCGCGCGGCGAAGGCTTCCAGCAGGGGCTCGAGCTCGCCCGCGAGGAACTGCCGGAGGCTGGGATCCGGAGATTCGCGAAGCCGGGCGAGACGTCGATGGTTCTGCCGGATCAGCTCGGCGAGCGACAGACAAGCCTCGGAAGCCGACGGCAGTTCCTGCGCCAGGGGATCCGAGCGTAGGGGCAGGAGGCGGGCGACAAAGTCCAGCATGGCGTCGAGGTCTGCGGGCGAACCCGTCAAGAGCCGCCAGCCCTCGATCCATTCATAGGCCGCCCAGCCCGAGTCAGGGTCGGCCGCGACCGGCTGGGGCACGCTGCCGGGAAGCTTCGGGGCGACCAGCCTGAGGGCGTTGAACTCGTTGCCCAGGCGGTCCCGGGCATCACCGTCCCGGGTCGCGTAGTGCTTCAGGGCAAAGCGGGTGGAGCCTGCGGACACCAGATAGAGGCGGTTATTGCCGCCGCCGGCAATCCGTTCGACGGCGTCGACGGGCCCCCCGAGCAGTCGCTGGGCGATCCGCGCAATGTCTCCGGCGGCGGGCTCGCCATCATCGGTCATGGCAACAGTTTACCACGCCTCGTCTTCGTTGCGCTTCAAGGGGGTATCGATTAAACGTCTGACTATGGGACAAGCAGCGGCCGGCGGCCGCGGGACCGACCTTGTTACCGGCGGGGCCGGATTTATCGGCAGCCATGTGGTCGACGCCCTGTTGCGTCGCGGCCGGCGCGTACGGGTCGTCGATAACTTCGCCACCGGCCGGCCAGCGAATCTGGGTCAGCACCAAGGCAATCCGGCGCTCACGGTCATCGAGGCGGATGTGGCCGATATGGAGGCCATGCGCAAGGCCGCAGCCGGAACCGAGCGGGTATTTCACCTCGCGGCCCTGGCCGATATCGTGCCCTCGATCCAACGCCCGGAGGCGTATTTCCGGGCCAATGTCGATGGCACCTTCGCTGCCCTGGAGGCCTCCCGGGCCGCCGGTGTGAGGCGCTTCGTCTATACCGCCTCGTCCTCCTGCTATGGCCTTGCCGAGGTATTTCCCACGCCCGAAACGGCTCAGATCGATACGCGCTATCCCTATGCCTTGACCAAGTACCTGGGCGAACGGCTGGTCCTGCACTGGGCTTCGGTCTACGGGTTGCCGGCGCTGTCGTTGCGGCTCTTCAACGTCTATGGGCCCAGGGCCCGCACCTCGGGCACCTATGGCGCCGTCTTCGGCGTCTTTCTCGCCCAGAAGCTGGCCGGCAAACCCATGACCGTGGTCGGCGACGGCGAGCAGACGCGGGATTTCACCTTCGTCACCGACGTCGCCCGCGCTTTTCTCATGGCGGGCGAATCGGATCGCTCCGGAGAGGTGTATAATGTGGGTACGGGCCGGCCGCAGAGCGTCAACCGGCTGGTCGAGCTGTTGGGGGCGAGCGGGGTGGAGCATCTTCCCAAACGACCGGGCGAGCCGGATTGCACCCATGCGGACACGCGGCGCATCGAGCGCGATTTGGGCTGGCGCGTGGAGGTCTCCTTCGAGGAGGGGGTCCAGCGCATGCTGGAGGTGATCGAGCATTGGCGCGAGGCGCCGGTGTGGTCGAAGGACAAGATCGCCGAGGCGACCACGGATTGGTTCAAATATCTGGGCGCCCCCGGGGCAGGCACCGGGCATGGCCGCTAACTCCCAAGCCAATGAGCGGCGCACCCCGCCGCCGGGGAGGCGGCGAGTGGACCAGGCCGAGCGCACCCGGCCGGCGCGCTCGAAGATCCGCACCGTCGACGATCTGGCTCGGATCACCCAGGACGCAAGAGCCGCCGGCCAGAAGGTCGTCCTTGCCCACGGCGTCTTCGATCTCGTGCATTTGGGCCATGTGCGCCATCTCGAGGCCGCCCGCCGGCACGGCGACCTCCTGATCGTCTCGGTCACCGCCGACGCCTTCGTCAACAAGGGGCCCGGACGACCGGCGTTCGCCGATTATCTCCGGGCCGAGGTGCTGGCCGCCCTCGAATATGTGGACTGGGTCTGCGTCAGCAACTCGACCGATGCGATCGAGGTGATCACCCGCATCAAGCCCGACTTCTATGCCAAAGGCTCGGACTATGCCGAACCCGCCGCCGACTTGACCGGCAAGATCACCGAGGAGCGGCAGGCGGTGGAGGCCCATGGCGGCCGGCTGGTGCTGACCGACGAGGTGACCTCAAGCTCGACCAAGCTCATCAACCGCTACCTCAATATCCTCGATCCGGCGTTGAGGGAATATCTCGAGCGGCTGCGCAGCGAGGTCAGCTTCGAGCAGATCCAGGAGCTTGTCGACGGCGTGCGCGACTATCGCGTGCTCATGGTCGGCGACGCCATCGTTGATGAGTATCAATACGTGGCGCCGATGGGCAAGGCGGCCAAGGAAAACATGATCGCGACCCTGTTCAAGGATCGCGAGCTCTTTGCCGGCGGCGTCATCGCTGCCGCCAACCACGTTTCCAACTTCTGCGCAGAGGTTGACGTCATCACCTGTGTCGGCAGCGAGGATAGCCAGGAGGAGCTGCTGTTCCGGGCCCGCAACGAGAACGTCAACCTGCGCCTCATCGAGCGGCCTGGAGCGCCCACCACGCGCAAGTGCCGGTTCGTGGATCCGGCCTATATGCGCAAGCTGTTCGAGGTCTACACGATGGAGGACACGCCGCTCGACCGCGAGCGGGAGCAAGAGCTGCAGAGCATGCTCAAGGAAAGTATCGCCGGCTATGACCTGGTGATCGTCACCGATTTCGGCCACGGCTTTATCGGTCCGTCCACGGTCAAGCTCCTCACCGAGACGGCGCCCTTCCTTGCCATCAACGCGCAATCGAACAGCGCCAATATGGGCTTCAACCTCATCACCAAATATCCGCGCGCCGACTATCTCTGCATCGACGCGCCGGAGGCGCGATTGGCGACCGGCGACAAGTTCGCCGAAATCGAGGAGATTGCCACCAAGCGGCTGCCGGCCCTGATCGATTGCCAGCGCCTGATCCTGACCCATGGCGGGCTTGGCTGCTACACCTATGCGCGCAAGGAAGGGATGAACCGCATTCCGGCGATGACGCGCACGGTGGTCGACACCGTCGGCGCCGGCGATGCCTTCCTCGCCATCACTTCGCCTTTGGTCAAGGCCGGCGGCAACATGAAGGTCATCGGCTTCATCGGCAACGTGGTGGGCGCGCTCAAGGTCGGCATCGTCGGCCACCGCTCCTCGGTCGACAAGGCCTCGGTCTTGAAGTCGGTGAAGGCGCTCCTGCAATGAAGCCGGCCAAGAAGCCGCCGGCCCCGGGCGACCCCGGCACCGCCGATCGGTTGCGCCGTTACCTGGCGGTCTTGACCGGGGTCTTGGCCGAGGCGGAAGCGACCGCCGCTGACGGCAGTCCCATTTCCATGGGGGCGGCAACGGACTGGACCATCGCCACCGCGCGCGCCGCCCATGCCGCCGGCAACAAACTCATGTTCATCGGCAATGGCGGCTCGGCGGCGATCGCCAGCCACATGGCGAACGACTTCTCCAAGAATGGCGGCATGCGCTCTCTTGCCTTCAATGACGGAGCGTTCCTCACCTGCCTCGGCAACGACTACGGCTATGAGCACGTCTTTGCCAAGCAGGTGGAGTTCCATGCCCGCGCCGGCGATCTCCTGGTGGCGATCAGCGCCTCGGGGCGCTCGCCCAACATCTTGAACGGCGTTCGGGCGGCCGCTGCGGCGGGCTGCAAAGTGCTCACCTTGAGCGGATTCGGTGCGGACAACCCATTGCGCCGCATGGGCGAGGTCAACGTCTATCTGCCCTCGAAGGAATATGGCTTCGTCGAATCGGGGCATCTGACCCTGCTCGGCGGGATCCTCGATCTCGCCATGGGCTGGGGTGCTTCGAGGCAATGAAGAGGCGGATCGGGCGCTCTACGAGCGGCGGCCCCGTCCGATGCGCTGGATCCGACCGCTCCAGGAATCCGGCTGCTGAATAAATCGGAAGATGGCGACCATACATGTCGGGTCGGCCGACATGGGAGGAATCCAGTAAGCCGACGTGCCGGATGATTCCGTCGGGAGCGGACCGCTATCGTCCGTTTCTTGAGGCTGGTTGTTGCATAGTCGCGCCTCGCCCATCATTCTCATTCTTTGTAGATCCAATCTCCCGTGTCATGGAGACAATCGCGCGGGTATGAAACGTCAACATCGAATCATCGCGCTCGCGCTGCCGAGGGAACCCGAGCCGTCGAGCGCCGTCGTGCGGCAGCTTGCCGAATTCGTTCAGGCCTATGCGCGGACACAGTTGGTGTGTCTCTTGGACCTTGGCGGCGCCAGCGGCGTCTACCGAACGGCGCTCGGCGCCGAGCGCTGCATCTACGTCGATTGCAACTCCAGCTACCTGCAGCAGCATTGTCGCTGGGAGATTGTCGATCCCGGCCTGCTTTCCGGCGCCATTCGTTTCGTCGTGGTCCTGGCACCGCCGGCGACTTATCTGGCGGCGCTGCGCACGGTCTATGACCGCTTCCCGGGACGGCCCATCGTCATACTTCCCTTTGCCGGTCCCGGGCATGCGCCCGGCATGCTCCCTCCAGTCGCCACCGCACCGCTTGGAGATGATTCTCCCATCGTCTTTAGCCTCTATCCCGGTTGTGGCAGCAACCGGCTGCGCCCGGTCGTTCGCGGGCTGATGTTCTGGCTTGAGAAGCGTTTTGTTGCGGCGGTCGCACCCAATACGAATCGGCGGTTCCTCGCTTCGATCGAAGCCCCCGCCCTGGGCTTCGGCGACTATCCAAAGCTCAGATGCGCGTTGGACGACGCCTGTCGCCGCTCCTTCGATCTATTGGACCTGGATTGCTGGAGCGAAGTCCACGACCATGTGTCGACCGACATGCTGGCCCAACTGGCGGGCTGCAAGGTGGTGGCGCTCTACCGCGATCCCAGGGACTACATCGTCTCGCTCTACCACTGGCTCTGCGACCGCATCCATCGCGATCGCTTCGAGACGTTGGCCAAGCTTGCGAAGGAAGACGGGCTGCTGACGCTGATCGACGGTTTGGCCAGCCGAACTGCGGCGGGGGATTCAGTATACCAGGTGCCGCCGTTGGCGAGTGTCGCTCGCGATTTTGCCGCGCTGCGGCGGCACCCGCATATTTTGGCCGTGAGCTACGAGGAGGCACGGCTCGATCCCCGCCCTCTGTATCGCCGCATGATCGCCTGGCTTGGGCTCGACGACGTGGCGTTCCATGACATTCCCGACGAGGGACTCGACCACATGATCTCGCTCGGGGGGTTTGCCGCACAGTCCGGCGGCGTCTACACCGAAGGAACGGGGGACACCTATCACCGGTCCGCAACCTTGGGCGTAACTGGCCTGCGCAAGGGCATCGTCGGCGACTGGAAAAACCACTTCTCGCCGAAGCTCAAGGATCATGCCAAGGAGCTGATCGGAGAGTCGCTGATAGAGCTCGGCTACGAGAAGGATCTCAACTGGTAGTGCCTGGGGCGCGGTATCCAGCTCAATATGAAAAGAGTTCAAGGAAGCCGCGACCGGACCTGCTGGCAGGCGCGACGCGATCGCAATCCCGGCGGCGTCATCGGCCGGATGATCCGCATCGAAAGCTGTCGACCTCCCGCCGTCGTTACCGCCCGCGCCGATTTTCAGCCCGTTCCGTTCCTTGCTGCCCACGCGCGGGTGAGATACGGCGTAGCGATTTCCGGCACGTTCGCAAGTCGTTCGTCGAGCCAAGCAAGAAATCGAGCAAATCGTTCCGGACCAAGCTGCACGCGGATATCGTTCACCGAACGCCAAACGCCGATATAGGCCTCGCGGGAGCGGATCTCGACATGCCGCCCTTCGAGATAGACCACCGTGCTGAATCCGCCCTCCGTTCTGAGCCGATCGCCGAGCTGTTCGGTAACTCCAGAGCGGCCGGAGGAGATCCGCTCTATCTCCGGCCCAAGCCGGCCCAACTCCGCCTCGATTTCCGTCAGCAGCGGCGACTCCTCGATTTGCCGAGGGTTCCACAACGCGCAGCACCAACCGCCGGTCCTCAATACACGACGGAATTCGGCGGTCCCGCGGGCAAAATCCACCCAATGGAACGACGAGGCCATGGTCAGGAGATCGGCGCTGGCGTCTGCCAGGCCCGTGGCTTCACCGCTGCCCTCGCGCCATGCAATCGACCGTGCCGCCGCCGTTCCAGCCGAACTGGCAGTGCCGGCGGCACGCATGGCGGCATTGGGTTCCACCGCAATGATCGATCGAAAACCGGCCGCGGCCAGCATCCGCGTCCAAATGCCGGTGCCGGCACCGACGTCGACCGCATCGAGGCCGGTTGGCGGTGCCCCCAGGAGACCGATCAGCGCCGCGCGCACGTTCGCGTCATAGCCCGGACGATAGAGAGCATAGTCCGTCGCGAGTTCGGTGAAGTCGCCGTGCGTAACCGGTGGTTCCTTAACCGTCATGGGCAAGCGGCCTTGCTGTGGCAGGGACCCTCGGGGAGACCGGGTTGCTCGGCTCGGACCGGCAAGCTCCCATGGAACACCGATACTTCCGCATGCGACCCGGAAGGTGATGCCTCGACAATTCTAACACTCCGGTTGGGGTCGATACACTGTAGACTATGACGTCGATTGCCTTCGTTGCGCACCGTCTCTGTGTTAAAATTCAGCAGTCGATCCGAATCATCCGTTGGCGGTGGCGGCTTCGGATCGGCGTCCATTCGCGGCGGTTGCATTGAGGCGGGACAAATCCGAGTGGGGCGGCATGGCAATGCGTCGTTGGAACGTGATGGTGACCGGCGGTGCCGGCTATGTCGGCAGCGTGCTCGTGCCGAAGCTCCTGGCAGAGGGGCACGGCGTCACCGTGCTGGACCTCTACATCTACGGCCGCGATATCTTCGCCGATCTACGGCGCAATCCCGGGTTTCGGGAGGTGCGAGGCGATCTTCGCGACGCTAAGGCGGTCGAGGATGCGCTGCACGGCTGCGATGCGGTCATCCACCTCGCCTGTATCTCGAACGATCCGTCATTCGATCTCGATCCCGAGCTCGGCAAGTCGATCAACTACGATTGCTTCCGTCCGCTGGTGCAGGCGGCGAAACGGGCGGGCGTGGAGCGCTTCGTCTATGCGTCCTCGTCCAGCGTCTATGGCGTCAAGGATGTGCCGAACGTGACCGAGGATGAGCCTCTGGTGCCGATCACCGACTATGCCAAATACAAGGCCATGTGCGAGGACGTCCTCAAGGAAGAATACGCACCGGGCTTCACCGCCCTGACCGTCAGGCCCGCGACCGTGTGCGGCTACGCTCCGCGCCTTCGGCTCGATCTCACCGTCAACATTTTGACCAGCCACGCCTACAACAAGCACCTGATCACCGTATTCGGTGGCGAGCAGAAACGCCCCAACCTCCACATCGAGGACATGGCCGAGCTTTATCTCGAGTCGCTACGCCAGCCCGCCGAGAAGATCGATCGCAACGTGTTCAATGTCGGCTTTGAAAATCACAAGGTAATCGAAATCGCCGACATGGTGCGCCGGGTGGTCGGCCCCGACGTCGAGGTGCGGGTGACGCCGTCCGACGACCACCGCTCCTATCATATCTCCTCGGAGAAGATCCGCCGCGAGCTGGGCTTCGTGCCCAAGCATTCCATCGGCCACGCGGCGGAGGGTCTGGCTCGGGCATTCCGCGACGGCAAGATTCCCGGATGGGATACCGATCCGCGCTACGTCAACATCAAGATGATGAAGCAGATCGATCTCAGATGACCCCGCGACGGATCGCCGCTGCACGGAGGGCGCCTTGACCCAGCACCTTGACCCTGAGCGCCTCTACGTCCACCACGTCGGAGGGCGGCTGTCCAACATCGACGGCCAAGGCTTTCCCTTGCCCCTCGCCAAGCCGTTCTTGCCCGACGTCGACGTCTATCTTTACGAGGCCGATGCCAATTGCATCGAGCAGATCTACAACGTCAATCAACATCTGCCGGTAAAGCTCGAAGTCATCAACGGCGCGGTTGCCGCCGCCAGCGGCCGAACGAAGTTTCACCTTTGCCACGATCGCTACGGCAGCTCCTTGATACCGCTGAATCCGCGCTATCGCACCTTATATTCCCTTGCCAACGCCTATGGCGACTTTACCTGCTGGGACTCCGGACGAACGGTGGAGGAGATCGAAATCGATGCCGTCAGCATCGATGATCTCCGCCGTCGCCGCGGCTTTCTCGTAGACTTTCTCTCGACCGACGCCGAAGGCGCCGATTTCGATCTGCTTCAGGGAGCGCGCGAGACGCTGAAGGAGCACAGCATCGGCTTCTACTGCGAGGCACAGCTCATCGAGTACCGCAAGCCATCGCGGCATTTCGGGCACATCATCGATTTTGCCGACTCGATCGGCTATCGGCTGGTCCGTTACGACAACCACGGTGATCTTTTCTACTATCGCGGCCCGATCGGCGCGCGGGGCCAGGGTTCGAACATCTTCGGCGACGCGCTCTTTCTCAAGGAGATCGATGACGTCCTCGGCCGTCCGGAGCCCGGACGCCAGCTGAGGAAGCTCGCCTTCGTCGCCTTCTGCTTCGGGCAAGTGGAATATGCGATGGAAAGCCTGAAAGCGCTCGCGGGTCTTCCGGGCGAAGCGACCGTCCCTTCCGATCTGGTCTACAGAACGTTTCTCGACCGTGCGGCCGAAACCCACCGGTCGATGCCGGCGCTCTACCCGCCTCGCTATGTCGATTGCTACTCGGTCGCCGATGCGAAGGCCTTCAACGCCCCTGATGTCACCGCGCCATTGCCGCCGCATTCCGTTCATGCGGTGCGGGAGCGGTATTTCAGCTACACCGACAGAGCAGGCTTCCTTGCGGCGGTGCAGGCCCTTTCCGGCGCCGTCCATACGAGCTTCGAGCAGCTGCTTCTGGACCATGAAATGGCGCCGCTCGCGCGGCTAGTCCGCGAACGGCGGATAGCCGCACTCGGCAGGACCTTGCGTACTCTCGGCTACGCGAAAGACGTCGGCGGGCAGCTGCACCTCGATGTCGATGCGCTGCAGGCGAGCCTCGGGGAGTTCATAGGCAAAGCCACCTAGGGCGCCGATCGGAGCTTTTTATCGCGATGAAAAGCACGCGCCATTGATCTCGATATCGGACAATGCCGTCGCATCGAGTTCGGCCGACCGGTCCACGGCCGTTGCCGACGATCTGTTGCGCCGGGGAGAGCGACAAAAGGCGTTCCTCGCCTACCGTGACGTTCTGGCGGTGCATCCGGACCATCCCCAGGCGCTGCTGGGAACGGCGCTGATCCTCAGCCTCTCCGGAAATCATCGGCAATCCTACAGGTTTACCCGCGCGGCCTTGGCCTCGGCGCCCGACATGCCAGGTGCCTGGCATCTGCTTTCGACGCTCGGGGTGGCGATGATTGACCCGCGTGCCGTTGCGCAGGCGGCTTGGCGCGCGGTAGCGATCGATTCAAATTTCGCCGCTGGCCATATCAACCTGGGAAAGGCGCTGATCGCGCTCTACGAGACCAACCCCGACCTGCCGGGCGTCTTTGCTTTGCACGAGAAGGGCTTGGCCGCCTTGGACCGCGCGCTTCGGCTCGACCCGGATTGTCTCGGCTATTCCTATATGGCCGCGTTGCACGCGGCGGCAGGGAATCCCGAGACCACACGGACGCTCTATGATGAGCACTTTCGGCGGACCGGTCTCCTCACCGAAACCGTGGTGCCCGGTGGTTTTCGCATCATCCCCCGGGAAGTAACCCGCGCCATCGGCAACCTCGCACTCATCGATTTCTACATCAAGATGCTTCTGCTCGGCTGGCGGCCGCCGCACACCGTAAAGGCGATCGCACCGCCGGGGAAGGTCGCCAACATGCATTACCTTCGTTGCTGGCGACGCTACCTGATCGTGATCGACGACCCCAAGGAAATCGCCGAAGTCGAGCCGCATTATCGCCGTGGCGATTGTGGCATAGGCGGTTTGGTCGTGCAGGGGAGGACGCGGCTGTTTCCCGAGGCTGCGGCAGCGGCGCAGGTCCAATGGGAGGCGGAGCGGCGTCCGCCGCTGCTCGATCTCGATGAGGAGGACGCGGTTCGTGGCGAGGCGGTGCTGCGGGAGATGGGTCTTGGCGCGAACGACTGGTTTGTCGGCCTGCATGTGCGCGAATCGGGCTTTCATCGCGATATCGGGCGCAATAGCCCGATGGTGTATCGCAATGCTTCCATCGATCGGTTCGGCCCCGCCATCGAGGCGATCGCAAAGCGCGGCGGCTGGGTGATCCGGATGGGCGATCCCAGCATGACGCCGCTCGGATCGCACGAGCGAGTGATCGACTACGCGGTCGGTCCCCGCAAGAGCGAATGGATGGATGTGTTCCTATGCGCCCGCGGCCGCTTCTTCCTTGGGAGTGCCTCTGGCATGCACATGGTCCCGGCCACCTTCGGCGTGCCATGCGCCATCGCCAATGCGGCTCCCATGGGCTCGAGACCCGTTTTCGCGGCCGACATTTTCATTCCAAAACTGTATTGGTCAAAGCTCGAAGGTCGCTATCTCGGCTTCGTGGAGAGCACGGCGCCGCCGCTCGGGCATGCGGCTCATGCCGGATTGTTCGAAACGCGCGGGGTGGAGCTCGTGGAGAACACGCCGGAAGAAATCGAGGGTTTGGTTGCCGAGATGCTGGATCGCTTGGACGGGAGCGCCGGCTACAGTGCAGAGGATGAAATGCTGCAGGCGCGGTTCCGCGCGGAAACCGCCCCCTTTAGCGCCTGGGGCACCAACAGCCGGATCGGCCGGGATTTTCTGCGGTTTCATGCCGCGCTGCTGGAATCCCGACAATAGCTCGATGCACGGCTTCGTCGCCGCGTCTGCCGGCTTGCGGGCATGGGGGAGTTCTGAAATGTCATAACCAGGAAATTTCCACTGATAGCATAATAATTCAGTAGAAACGTTTTGAATTCGTGACCATTATATTGAAGTAATTAGAGTCGATAACGAGAATAGTCCTGAATCAGGCGTTGCAAGGATTGCATCGCAGGCCCGGTGCTTGTTGCAATTTCTAAATGGAGATCGCCTTGGATGTTATAGGCGTAGAGCATTTCCGGTCATGGACCGACGATCGTCGCTCCTGTCACATCTCAACCGAAGAGATCCGTCGCAAGCCGGTTGTCGCGCCGGCGCGCACCGCCGCTGCGACCGGGGATTTGGCAGATCCATGGCGGCGCCCAGCTCCTGACTTGTGACACCATCCCCGCGGCGTCGCCATCAAGATGATGAAGTGGTTCCTTCTCCGGTGATTCGCATCGAGCGCGGGCTTCGCGTCGCCGTCGAACCGAAATGGTGTTACACCTGAGCAACGCGTTGATCGAACGACCCCGATGTGAATTGCGTCATGGAAGAGAGTCGCAATGCGGCTGGGATGGTCTTCTGGATTACCGGCCTTTCCGGCGTCGGCAAGACCACCGTGGCGGCACGCCTCGTCGCTCGGTTGACGCCCATGGGGGTAAAGCCATTGCTGCTCGATGGCGACGTGCTGCGGGAGATCTTCGGCGGCGGCATCGGTCACGGCGCCGAAGAGCGCCGTCGACTCGCCTTCTGCTATGGACGCCTCTGCCGGGAGCTGGCGCGCCAAGGCGCCACGGTGGTCTGCGCCACGATCTCCATGTTCGAGGCCGTGCGCGCATGGAACCGCACGAATATTCCCCGCTATACGGAAATCTACCTGCGCGCGAGCCTGGCCGAGCTGGCGGCTCAGGATGAAAAGGGTTTGTACCGACGCGCGCTTGCCGGCGAGCTTCGCGACGTGGTCGGCGTCGACATCGAGGCAGAAGAGCCTCGGGCCGCTGATTTCGTGTTCGACCGATCCGAAGGGCTGGCGCCCGATGAGATCGCCCGCCGCATTTTGGAGCAGACGGATATCCCGGTGACGGCATGAAGACCGACTGGGACGACACGGAGCTCACCCGGCACTATGCCAGCCGGCCTGACTATGCGCCGGGAGCGGTCGACACGCTCCTTGGCCGTTCCGGGATCGAGGCGTGGCGATCCCACGCAATTCTGGCGCGCCAGGCAACTGTCACACGAGGACGGATTGCGCCGCGTCGCCGCTAGGCACAATCCGCAAGTTCGTCTCGGCACCAAGGCTGAGACCTTGGAGCGGCTTGCGCCGGTGGTCCGCTCCGCCCGAGTCTTGCCGCTCCGCCGGTTCACCGTCGCCGAATGGCAGGAGGATGCCGCCGTCGTGCTGGCGGCGCTCGCCTCCGAACCCTGGGGCAAGGGGCGGCGCATCGTGCGCAGCAGCGCCCGAGCGGAGGACACGACCCTGTCCTCGGAAGCCGGTCGCTATCTTTCGGTTGACGACGTCGCCGACGAGGCCGGGCTCGCCGATGCGATCCGACGCGTGATCGCCTCCTATGGCGAGGCGCAGCCGGAAGACCAGGTCCTGGTGCAGCCCATGCTCGCCGGCGTCGGCGTGAGCGGCGTCGCCTTCAGCCGCGATCCCAACACCGGCAGCCCATATTTCGTCATCAATTATGACGATCGCGGCGACACCACGGCGGTAACCGGCGGTCGGGCGGACCGGCTGCAAACCTTCGTCTACTGGAAGCATGGCGGGGGTCGATGCCCGCCGGCCTTGGACGCGATCGTGGCCTTGCTGAGGGAGCTCGAAGGTCTGCTCGGCTCGGACTCCCTCGATGTCGAGTTCGCCTTCGACGAAGCCGGTCTCGTGCTGCTGCAGGCGCGTCCGCTGGTGGCGGGTCAACGGCCGGCGATCAAGCTCGAGACCCAGAAGCGCGCCGTTCGCGCCATCGCCGAGCGTGTGGAGATGGGCATCCGCCCGCACCCCTATCTCTCCGGCGAGCGCAGCCTTTACGGCGTGATGCCGGATTGGAATCCGGCGGAGATCATCGGCTTGCGGCCGCGGCCGCTGGCGCTCTCGCTCTACCGCGACCTGGTGACCGACTCGATCTGGGCCTATCAGCGCGACAACTATGGCTATCGCAACCTCCGCAGCTTCCCCTTGATGGTGCATTTCGAGGGGCTTCCCTACATCGATGTCCGTGTCAGCATGAACTCCTTCGTGCCGCGGGATCTCGACGAGGAGATCGCCGGCCGGCTGGTGAACTACTATTTGGACCGCCTTGCCAACGCGCCGGCGCTGCACGACAAGGTCGAGTTCGAGATCGTCTTCTCCTGCTACACCTTCGATCTTCCGAGCCGTCTCGAGCAGCTTCGAGACCATGGCTTTTCCGCCGACGACCGCACGGCCATTGCCGACAGCCTCAAGCGTCTGACCGAGCGGATCATCCATCGCGACAAGGGGCTGTGGGTGCAGGACAGCCGTAAGGTGCGCGTGCTCGAGGAGCGCCGACGGCGCATCCTGGAGGCCGATCTCGACACGGTCTCGCGCATTTATTGGCTGCTCGAGGACTGCAAGCGCTACGGCACCTTGCCCTTCGCCGGGTTGGCGCGGGCGGGCTTCATCGCGGTCCAGCTCCTGAATTCCCTGGTTGCCGTGGGCCAGCTGAGCCAGGCTGATCATGGCCGCTTCATGCTAGGCCTCAAGACCGTCGGCAGCCGCATGGCTGCGGATTTCCGTCGCCTGGATCGGGCGGTCTTTCTCGCTGAATACGGCCATCTCCGTCCGGGAACCTACGACATCCTTTCGCCTCGCTACGATGAAGCGCCCGAAATCTATTTCGACTGGTCTGCGCCGCGTCCGGCCACGCCTGAGGGCAGGGAACGCTTTGCCCTTTCCTTGCAGCAGATGCGGGGTATCGAGCGCTTCATCGCCGAGCTCGGCATCGATGCCAGCGTCATCGGCCTCTTCGATTTCCTGGAGACCGCGATCGAGGAGCGCGAATATGCCAAGTTTGTCTTTTCGCGCAGCCTCAGCGACGCGCTCGTCCTGATGCGCCGGCTTGGCGAGGCTCATGGCTATTCGGCCGACGAGATGTCCTATGCGAACATCGGCGTTCTGCACGAGCTGATGGCCTCCAGCGCCGACACGGCCGAGCTGCTCGGCGCATCGATCGAGCGCGGGCGTGAGCGCTATGCGATGACACGGAGCCTGTGGCTGCCGCCGCTGATCGCCGGGCCCGACGACGTCTATGCCTTCCATCTGCCGGCGACGCAACCGAACTTCATCGGCCAGAAAACGGTGCAAGCACCGGTCAAGGGTTGTGGCGACCCGGAGGCGATGCGCGGCGCCATCGTCGCCATCCCGAGTGCCGATCCAGGCTATGACTGGATCTTCACCCGAGGCATCGCCGGTTTCGTCACCGCTTATGGCGGCGTCAACTCGCACATGGCGATCCGCGCCAACGAGCTGGGCTTGCCGGCGGTCATCGGCGCCGGCGAGGCCTTGTTCCAGCGCTGGTCGGCGGCGCGGGTGCTTCTGATCGACTGCGCCAATCAGCGGGTCGAGGTGCTGGGCTGAGCGGCCTATGCGCCCGGTCGCGATAAGCCAACGGGTCGACATCGTTCCGCGCCGAGGCGAGCGCCGCGACGCGTTGGATCAGCGGTGGGTCCGCCTGCTCGCGGCCTGCGGCTTGCTGGCCGTGCCGATGCCCAACGAGCCCGATCTGGCGGCAGAGCTGTTCCAAGACATGGAGGCGGCGGGGCTCGTGCTGACGGGTGGCAATGATCTCGTGCGCTATGGCGGCGACGCCCCCGAGCGCGACCGGACCGAGCAGCTGTTGCTCCGACTTGCCCGCAAACGAGCGCTGCCGATACTGGGCGTCTGTCGCGGCATGCAGGTGATCCAAGATTGTTTCGGCGTGACGCTCAAACCTGTCTCTGGGCATGTCGCGACGCGGCATGCAGTCGACGGGGCTGGGCTCAGTGGCGTCGTCAACAGCTACCACGGCTACGGAGCCAGCGAGACCTCAGCGGAGCTCGGAATCTTGGCCCGTGCCGCCGATGGGGTGGTCGAAGCGATCGGCCACCGGGCCGAGCCGATTCTGGCTCAGATGTGGCACCCAGAACGGGAGACACCGTTCGATCCCGCAGATCTCGCGCGCATCCGCGGGCATTTTGGCATTGCGCCGTGAGGGCGGTCATCCTCGCCGCAGGGCGCGGCAGCCGAATGGGAAACTTGACCGCCGATCGGCCGAAATGCCTGGTCGAGCTCGGTGGGCGGCCACTCATCGAGTGGCAGCTGGACGCGCTGAGGAAGGCGGGCGTCGACGAGGTGGCGATCGTGCGCGGTTATCGGGGGGAGCGATTGGCGCCCTATGGCATGCATCATTTCGACAACCCACGCTGGGCCGAGACGAACATGGTCGTCTCGCTGACGGCTGCCGAGGCGTGGCTGTCGAAAAGCGCATGCATTGTGAGCTATGCCGACATCGTTTACGGCGCCAGTACGGTGAGGGCGATCTCTGACATGTCCACGGCGCCAATCGCCATCAGCTATGATCCGGATTGGCTCTGGCTGTGGCGCCAGCGCTTCCCCGATCCCTTGAGCGACGCTGAGAGCTTCCGCATAGCGGAAGGCTGGGTGACGGATATTGGCAGACGGGTTCAGCGGCTGGATGAGATCGAAGGCCAATATATGGGGCTGCTGCGCTTCGAGCCCGCGGGTTGGCGCGCCGTGCGTGAGCATCTCGCACGACAATCGGCCGAGGCAGTCAATCGCCTTGATATGACCTCTCTGCTTCGAGCGCTCATCGAGGCGGGCGTGACCATCCGCGCCATTGCGACACCAAGCCGATGGGGCGAGGTGGACAGCGTTGGGGACCTCGAGCTCTACGAGAGATTGCTCGCGACCGGTGCCTGGAGGCCGGAGTAGCGTCGGACAAGGTAGTCAGGTGGCCTGCGTCGCCAGGTGGCGACGCCAGATCTCCTCGATCAAGCGCAAATCCTCGATGCCGTCCCGCCCGTTGCCCAGCGGCAGGCGTTCGCCGCGAACGTCATCGAGAAACGCCTCCGCTTGTCGCTTGAACGCCCAGCTCCATTCGATGTGCGGTTCCACCATCTCGTGCTGGCCGCCCGCACGATCGAGCCTCACCCGTGCCGGCACGTTGCGCAGGAGCGGCGGTGGGAGCTCGACCACGAGCCGGCCGCGCTCGAAAATGAACTCGAGCCCCTCGTGCCAGCCCGGGAAATTGGTCTCGCCCAGCTCCATGACGCCGAGGCAAATGCCGAAGTCGAGCGTGATCAGGTGGCCATTCGGCCCACGGAGGCGGACGTCGAGCAGACGCGGCGTGCGACCCATGACATGCCGAAAGATATTTACGTCATGGACGTAGACGTTCACGAATTGCGCATACGGGCTGGTGAAGGCATCGGGCATCCAAGCCGGAGCGACGGGCCACACCTTGATGCCGTCGGGGCGCGGCTCCTTGGTCATCACGAAGCCATCGCAATTGCCGGAGAAATCGCCGGCAAAGCAGTAGCAACGCGCGAGCATGAGCCGGCCGAGCGCACCATTCTCGAGGAGCGTGTCCAACTGCTGTTTCGCATAGACCAAGCCGGCGTCATGGCGCTTCATGAAGCCGACGGCATAGCGCAGGCCGCGCGCCTCGGCCGCCTCGACCAGTCGCGTTGCCTGGTCGACGGTATGCGCCATGGGTTTTTCCGACAGCACGTGCTTGCCGGCCTCAAACGCATCGAGGACGACGGGTCCGGTGGCCGGACGGTTGGTTGCCACGACGACCGCTTGCACGTCAGGATCGGACAAGAGCTCGATATGTGTCGCATAGAGACGCGAGATGCCGAACCGCTCGCCGACAAGGCGGCGCAGCTCCGGGCGAAGGTCGGCGAGCGCTACGATCCGGCAGTTCTGAAACTGCCGAAAATTAGCGACATGCGCCACCTGCCCCACCATTCCCGTGCCGATGATCCCGATGCCAAGCATGTGCCCCCGCATGGGTGGTTGGCGGTTTGCCGATGGCTAGCTCCGAAACAGCGACATTCGGTCCGCAGCTCCACACTCAGGCTGCAATATCCATGCTAACCTGATAGAATGACAATAGATTTGTAGAAGTTTTGCTGCGATGACCGTGCATTGCGCGGTCGCAATCGCTAACCGCAATCCCCTAGCCGGCGACTGGAGCGAGGCAAGGCGAGCAAGACTATTCGTGCATTCAGAGGGTGGTGCGGATGGCCCAAGGGCATCACGAAATCTTTGACCGATTCGCACGTACGGCGCAACAGTCCCACGCCGATTGCGTCGAGAATTTCGTCGGCGCCAAGACGCGTCACGAATACGAAGCCGAGCTGCCGCCGACGTCGGCCGGACAGAAGATGCCTTTTAGCGTCAGCGGTCGCTCGCTTACGACCGACGAAGATCCGTCTTTGCCGGAAAGGCTGAGCGAGGACTATTTCGAGTGGATCGATATGCTCGAAGCCATCGACCAGGCCAAGGGGCAGTTCGTCATGGTGGAGCTCGGTGCGGGCTACGGTCGCTGGCTGGTCAACGCCGCCGCTGCGGTTCGGCGTCACAAGGTTCGACCGAACATCCCGGCGCGCTTCATCGGCGTCGAGGCGAGCCCCTTGCGCTTCCGCTGGCTCGTCCAGAACTTCAAGGACAACCAGATCGACGTCGCGACCAACAGGCTCGTTTGGGGCGCCGTCTCCGACGACGAGGAGCCGGGCTTCTTTCCGATCTATCACGCGCATTGGATCGGAAACCAAGGCCATACCTATGGCGCCCCCTTCGAGAAATCGGACGGGTCGCGCTTTCAGCGCGTCGATCTCAAGACGGACCTCAACAAGCTCTATCCTGACGTTGAATACTATGTGTGCAATGCCGCTCCGGGGCAGCTCTTCATAAAGGTCCCCAGCTTCTCGCTGGCGAGGCTCATCGCCGTTTGTCCGCGTGTCGATCTCATCGATATGGACGTCCAGGGCGCAGAGCTTGCGATCGTGCGCTCGGGCATGGCCGAGCTCAGCCGCAAGGTAAAACGCGTGCACATCGCCACCCATGGCGAGGACATCGAGCGTGAGATCGCCCAGACCTTTGCCGCGAGCGGTTGGCAGAACGTATGGTGCATGCCCTACAACAGAGTGCACGCAACGATCTATGGCGAGATGTATTTCTGCGATGGAATCCAGGGCTGGAAGAACCCGGCATTTTCCTAAGCACGGTGTGCGACGACATCGTCGGCGCGTAGGCGCTGCTGACTGGAGGGCCGCGTGAGCGCTGCTGCGGATCCAGATCGTCTTGGCGCCGCGTTCGCACTGCATCGCGATGGTCGCTTGCAGGAGGCCGCCGAGCAGTATCGGGCGATCCTGGAGGCGGATCCAAATCGCGTCGACGCGCTACATCTCTACGGTGTTCTGTGCTTGCAAGGCGACAACGCCACGGAGGCAAAGAGGCTGGTCGAATTGGCAATATCCCGGCAGCCGCTGATGGCGGAGCTGCACAAGACGATGAGTGCCGTCGCCGAGGCGCTCGGCGACCGCGAGACGATGGTCGCCAGTCTCCACCGCTGCCTCACTCTCAATCCGGCAGCTGCGGAGGCATTTGTCACGCTGGCCAGGAACCATGAGCGACTGAGTCGGATGGGTGACGATTCAGAGTGGAACGCCGTTGCGCTCGCTCACGGTCTTGTTTGCTATGATCGGGCCTTCGCCATCAGGCCGGACTCGATCAACCTGTGCGAGGTCGCAGGGTTCCACATCGAGTACGGGAATCGACGGCGCAGCCACAGACACTACGATCTGTGGCATCAGCGGCGACGGCCCTCGCGAGACGTTGTTGAAGCATGCGGCTTCCAAGTGGTTCCCGAGGAGGTCGTGCGCGCCATTGGGCATATGGTCTGGCTCGACGGCTACCTGAAGATGATTCATCTCGGCTTTCGTCAGCGCCACGATCTCGTCGTCCTCGCTCCAGCTGCGAAGATCGCCAACGAGCATTATCTCGACTACTGGCGCAACCATGTCGTCGTCGTGACGGATTCAGGCGACATCAAACGGCTCAAGCGCTTCAGAGACCACTCGGAGTACGGGTTTGGCAGCATCTTCTCTGAAGGGCGTACCCAAGGGCTTACCGAGGCGGTGGCTCGTGCCCAACGCGCCTGGGAGGAGCAAGGTCGCGCGCCGCTCTTAAGCGTGCGCGAAGAAGATCGGCGGCGCGGCTGGGAAGCGCTGACGCGGCTCGGTATGCCGCCTGAGGCGTGGTTTGCCACAGTGCATATGCGCGAACCTGGCTTTGACCGGAATCGGCAGGCGATCGATCCTACGGTCGAGCGCATCTACGTCGACCAGCAGCATCGCAACGTCCACGTCGAAGCCTTCCTGCCGGCGATCCGGCTCATCGTCAGCCGCGGCGGATGGGTCGTTCGTCTGGGTGACGCGAGCATGACACCCTTGCCGCCGATGACCAACGTCATCGACTACGCGCTGAGCCCCGAGAAGAGCCCCTGGATGGACGTGTTTCTGCTCGGCAGCGCCCATTTCTATCTCGGGACCTCCTCGGGTCTTTGGTGCGTGCCGATTACCTTCGGCGTCCCGGCGGCGATCACGAACGTCGCGCCGCTCGCGACCAGGCCCTTGTCGACGAAGGATCTGTTCATGCCGAAGCTCGCCCGCGGCAAGCGCGAAGGGCGTCTGCTGAGCTTCGCGGAGTGCATGAACGAGCCGGTGGGCTATGCCTCGCACGCGGGCGTTCTGCTGCGCCACGGCCTCACCCTTATCGACAACACGGCCGAGGAAATCGAGGAGCTGACGGCGGAGATGCTCGACCGCTTGGACGGCACCGCCCGCTCCTCGGAAGAAGACGAGGCATTGCAGGCGCGGCACCTCGATTTGTCGCTGACGCGAAGCAATTGGGGCACCAACAGCCGCATCGGTCGAGACTTCCTTAGGCGGCATGCCAATCTGCTGGAAGCGTCGCCCTAGAGCGTATTCCGTTCAGATGGAACCAACCCCCACCCTATCCCTCCCCCGCAAGGGGGTGGGAACTATGAAGCGCGCCCACGTTCTCCTTCTCCCTCCCCCCTTGACGGGGGAGGGAAGGGGAGGGGGGGCTTCGAGCTGCACCGGACGCGCTCCAGCCGCTACCAGCTCAGATCCTTTTCATAGCCGAGCTCGATCAGCGCCTCGCCGACGAGCTCCTTGGCCCGGTCCTTCACCTTCGGGGTAAAATGGTTCTTCCAATCGCCGACGACGCCCTTGCGCAGCCCGGTCACGCCTAAGGTTGTGGAGCGATGGTAGGTGTCGCCCTTACCTTCAAGGTAGGTGCCGCCGGATTGCGCCGAAAATCCCCCGAAAGAAATTAAATGGTCGAGCACCTCATCGGAGATGCCCTTGAACACCACGTCGTCGAGTCCGAGCCAGGCGATCATGCGGCGATAGAGGGGGCGAGGATCGAGACGAGCCTCCTCGTAGCTGACTCCGAGGATATGCGGGTGCTTGCGCAGCCCGGCGAAGTCGCGCGCCGTGGTCGCCAGCGGCGGCACTTGATAGACGCTGTCGCCCGCAGCGGTTCGACTGGCCAGGCCCTCGAACAGCGTCAGCAGACCCTCCTCCTTCGGGAGCGTGGCGAGCGCGGTGAAACGATCGCCATGGATCCCATCGCAGAGCCAATGGTAGAGCGACACGATGTAGTCCCTGGGATCTCGGTACAGCGCAACGACCTTGCAATGCGTCAGCTGCGCCAGCATGTCGGTCGAGACGTGGTCGTGGACGTCGCAATAGCGATCGAAGTCCAATAGATCGAAGGAGCGGCGATAGGCGTCGTCCAGCGCGCTTCTGAGTTTTGGATAGTCGCCAAAACCCAAGCTGGGTGCCTCGATCGAGCTTAGGAATCGCCGGTGCGAATTTGGCGCTACCGCCTGGACGAACGGCTTCTCCAGCCATCCCAATAGCGCCCGCACCACCGGGCGCAGCCGGTTGGAGCCGCAACTGGGAGGGAGGCTGAAGACTATGGGAGAATCGTCCCCGAGAGGCACGGTCCCCATTGGCGGTGGCGCGCCGGGCGGCTGATCGCTCTCGGCGTAAGGCAGAACCACGGGAGGCCTTCCGGGGAACCGCTCATACACGGTGCGCAGAGCTCCCAGATAGCAATCCGGCGTCGCTACTACCACCACAAGGCGGATGGCGCCGGAAAGCCGACCATGGTCGATGATTTCCAAACGGCAGTGCTGCTGCAGATAGCTTGGGCTGCAGTCGTAGTAGATGCAACGTTCGACGCCGAGGGCGGCCTCGATCGCCTGCCGGAGCGCCGCACCGCTGCCCGCGAGATCCAAGAGACAGACAATCCCCTGGCCGGCATGGATCCGCAGGAACTTGACCAGCTGTTCAGCAACGACGCTCGTCTGGTCCGGCGCCAGCGCCAGCGAGAGGGGGATGATCCGGTGTTGTCGCTTCACTGCGCGGCGATCTTGCGGATGGAGTCTGGGGCTGTCAAACGCCGGGAGCGTCGGTATGGCTCGTCGGCGGCAGGGTGCAGCGTTGTCGTCTTCGGCTAGGTTTATGCGTTGGACAACGTCGAATCGACGCCCCGACCGAATCGGCCATGGGCGTGTTGCCGATGGGGTGCATCTGCTATAACTCCGACGCCGATAGGGCGCCGGCAGAAGAGCGCCTCGGCAAGATTGGTCGTACGAGATGCTCGATCGGCTCGAAAGGCAGTCTATGACGAGCACGACTGACCCTAAGCCGCCATCCCAGGCACCGGAGATGGATCCGGCCGGCCGCCTTGCAACGCTGCTGCGCGCCGCGGACGAGCTCGCGCATCGAAACGAGCTGCAGGCAGCGCTTCAACGCTATGGCAGCGTTCTTGCGGCCGTGCCGGCCCATCCGCACGCCTTGCTAGGGGCGGCGTTCGTCCTCTACAGCAGCGAAAACCTCACGCTCGCATCGAAATATCTGCGCCGCGCCTTGGCGGCGGCACCGGCAGTCGCTGGGGCATGGACGCTGATGGCGAGCCTTCGCCGCAAGTGGGCCGAGACCGCGGGAGCGGCGATTGCGGCTTGGCGTGCCGTCGCTCTCGATCCCGGCTCGGTCCCGCGCCTGGCTGCGCTCGGCGAGGCGCTCATCGGCGCCTATGAGGCCGACCCCAAGGCGGCCGGCGGCTTCGCGCTCTATGAGAAGGCCCTGGCCTTCCTCGACCGTGCGAACGCCCTCGATCCCAATGCGGTGAACCAAGTGCTCATGGCTGGATACCATGTCGCCATCGGCGATCTCGATGGCGCCTTGTCCTATTACGACGCGTATTGCCGCAAGAGCGGCTTGCTCGATGACCGCGGCGGACCCGAAGCCTATCGCCTGGTACCGCGTGCCACCGCCCAGGCGATCGGCCATACGGCGGCCCTCGATGTCTATGTGAAGATGCGAACCCTGGGCTGGCGCCCGCCCCATGAGATGAAGCTCGTGGCTGCCCAGGGATACGTCGCCAACCGGCATTATGTCGACTATTGGCGACCGTATGTCACCATCGTCGACGATCCCGCGGAGATCGCTCTGTTGGAAGCCTCGCGGCAACCCAGCGATTGCGCGATCGGCGGCTTGGTGGTGCGCGGAAAGACCGGCCTGCTATCGAAGATGGCCGCCGCCGCTCATGCGCAGTGGGAGCGCGAAGGACGGCCGCCCTTGCTCCAGGTGAGCGAGGAGGACCGCAAGCGCGGCCGCTCGGTTCTTCGCGCCTGGGGCATGGGCGATGAGGATTGGTTCGTCGGGTTGCACGTGCGCGAATCCGGTTTCCATGAAAGCGGCGGTCGTGCCGATCCCCACATCCACCGCAATGCCTCGATCGCCTCGTTCGACGCGGCGATCGACAACATCCTCGCGCGCGGCGGCTGGATCATCCGCCTGGGCGATCCCAGCATGACGCCGATAAGGCCGCGCGACCGGGTGATCGACTATGCCTTGGGCTCCAAGAAGAGCGAATGGATGGACGTGTTTCTGTGCGGGAGCTGCCGCTTTTTCCTCGGCGGTGCCTCCGGCTTGCAGCTCGTGCCCTATACCTTCGGCGTGCCCTGCGCGGTGGCGAACGCCTCGCCCATGGGCCAGCGGCCAGTCGCCAGCGCCGACATCTTCGTTCCGAAGCTCTATTGGTCCAAGCGCGAGACGCGCCAGCTGACCTTTGCCGAGAGCACCGCCCCACCCCTCGGCCATACCTCCCAAGTCGGCGTGTTCGAGGCGCGGGGCATCGAGCTCATCGAGAATACGCCGGAGGACATCGCCGCGCTTGTCGAGGAGATGCTGGACCGCCTCGAGGGCACGTTGGCCTACACGGAGGAGGACGAGCGTCTACAAGCGCAATTCCGCACCGAAACCGGCCCCCACAGCGCCTGGGGCACGAATAGCCGCATTGGCCGGAGTTTCCTGCGTCGGCACGCGAACCTACTGAAAGTTCACACCTAGAGCGCGTTCCGTGCAGCTTGAATCACGCCCTCACTACACTTTCCGGTCGAGGGCGAGGGGGATGACCCGACGCCGGCGTTTCACGCGGGTTTCATAGTCCGGAAACCGCCTGGACGCCCGACGCGATGATCCAAAGCAGCAGCAGCCACGGGGCGAAGAAGGCGACCCAGAGCTGATCGGCGAGGCTATGCCGAATCGTGTAAGCCCAGATCTGCGGGGCTGGAGCCGCGAGCATGATCCAGAGGATAGCGGCCGCTACCGGTCCGCTCGCATAGCTCGTGTAGGCGATCCCCGTCGCAATCGAGGCGACGGTCGCCATCAGAACGGACTCGAAGGGTTGATCACGCCGCAGGCCGCGAAAAACGGCAGACAAGGCCTCGGCCAATGCCGTCAGCAGCGCATGCGGCTTGCAGATCGCATAGAGCCTGGGAAGCGATTGCCAATTCTTCCGCACATAGTCGAAAAACGCGAGACGGATGATCTGCTCATAGGTACGCCACCTGAAGTCCCATAGGTTCGAGTGGTAGGCGCTCAGCTCCGGTTTCAGCTGGGGAAACGCCACGCCAGCCCCAGGAGTCGACAGCAGCCAGTACTTGGCGGCGAAGATCCCGTTCAAATCCTGCGGGTGGTCGAACTGCCCGTCCTGCATGTTGCCTTTCCAGGTATCGGCATCCATCGTCAAGCCGAGATAGGCGCCGTGGTAGCGGGGATAGTGGTCGATCACCTCGTCCGTTCCATAGACCGGGCTGAGGCGTCGCTTGTATCCCCACGACAGGCCGACGAAGCAGAGGACCAGCGCGCCGACGAGCCAGACACCGCTCAAGCCAGCGGCCAACTCCGACAGGAGCTGACCCCCGGATAGGTCGTGAACAGGCATCGACCCGCTCAGCAGAGCGGCGAGCACCTGAGTGAGCCGACCGATCCGATCGGAGTGGAGCACGAGCACCGATAGGGTGGCGGCCGCAGTTGCGAATAGCACCCATGATGCGCCGTAGCGGATTCGCAGCGAGCGATACGCAACATAGATCTGGATCGCGCCTGTCGCGATCGCTGCCCATCCCAAATCCTGTAGAGACAGCACGCTTAAGATCACGTGAAAGCCGGGGACGACAGTCAGGGTGGAAAGAAAGTGATACGAATAGACGTAGTTCATTTTAGACTCATCGAATATCGTCAGATGCCGCTTGAGCCATCGCAGTGTCAGCAGCATCATGGCCAGGCTGCAGATTGCCGCCGGGTTCTCGTAGAAGGCGATGCAGAACGCGGCGGAGCTGATGCCCAAGATGGCGAAATAGAGATAGTAAAGCGCCTCGATCCGGAGACCGAACAGCCGGAATGCCGTGGCGGCGTAGTCGACATAGCCCAGGTCGAAGACGGGAATGTAGGAACCGGAAGCGAGGACGAGCGACCAAGGCAAGTTCGCCGCCGTTTTCAGCAAGAGATTGATCTGATCCGGTTGCTTGTCCACACCTGTCTCGGGTGGCCAGGGTTGCAGACCGTGTTGCACGAGAAATTGCCGTATCACGGTCAGTCCCAGATAGTCGCTACCCCTGCGATAAGCGACGCGGGAAATTGCGACCATGATCGCGTCGAGATGTATGGCGAAGCGGCCGGTGAGCACGCCGCACTGTCCGAGACGGATGCCGTCCGCGTACATTCGGCAGAGCGCATAGAGGCATAAGAGGACGGCGAGCGCGGAAAGAAATGGATCTCTATTCTGATCGTTCAGCCAGCTTAGGGCTGCTATGCTTGGCATAATTCGAGCCAACGCCCCACGTGCGCAATATCTCTAATCGCTGATCGCTGCTGGCAATGATACGCTCAGCCCGATCATTCGAGCAACGGAGTCTGGCTGAGGCATGAAGCGAGGCGCCACCATCCTAGCCGGCGCCAGCGGGATGCTCGGATCGGCGGTCCTCGAATCTCTCTTAGGAGAAGACGCCGAGGTCGTGGCCCTTTACCGGGCGAATCGCCCGCAGCGGCGCCGGCCGGACGCGCGGCCGAATCTCCGCGCGATCGAGGTGCCTTCCTTCGAGCTGGACATCTTGCGGCGCGCGCTCGCGGGCATCCGCGCCGAAGTCATCGTGAATTGCGCCGGATCCGGCGTCGACCCCAACGAGCGGGACCCCGGGAGCCTGTGGCAAGGCAATGTGCGGCTCGTTGCGATGCTCCTCGATTTTGCCGCCGCGGCCAAGGTTCCGCGCGTCATTCACACTGGCTCAGAGGCGGAGTACGGGCGCGCTGCGCCGGGGGATCTCGTGACCGAAGGTCATCCGATTCTGCCATTCACGGAATATGGAGCGGCGAAGGCCGCCTCGGTCGCCTATGCCGCCGCCTCGGCGCAATCCCTCGGCATCGCGCTTCTGGTCTTGCGGCCATTCTACGTCTTTGGTTCTGGCGAACGGTCGCATAGATTGCTACCTTCGATCGCTGCTGCAGGACGGAATGGCCGACCGCTGCCGATGAGTAGAGGCGACCAACAGCGGGACTTTCTATGTGCGGAGGATGCGGCACGGGCGTATGTCGCTGCGATCGCCGCGCCATGGCCCGATCGCGTGACGGTCTGCAATCTCTGCTCCGGCCAGGCGCGAACGATCCGCGAGGTTGGCGAGTTGGCTGCCCGAATGCTCGGTCTTTCGTCTGAGCTCTTGCAATGGGGGGCGGCGGCGTATCGGGAGACCGACACCCCTTGGCTCGTGGGCAATCCGTCGCGCATCGAGGCGGTCACGGGCTGGAGACCGGCGCTAACGCTGGAGCAGGGGATCGAGCGGTGGATGAGCGGACAAGAGCCGCCTCAGTGAAGCGGCGAAAGATCTCGGTGGTGATCCCGGTGCTCGATGAAGCGGAGAACATCGAGCCGGCTTATGGGCGTACGCGGTCGGTCCTCGCCACGATCGAGGATCGATATGACTGGGAGATCGTCTTCACCGACAACTGCAGTTCCGATGGCACTTTCCAAAGGCTGACGAGCTTGGCCGAGCGCGATCCGCGCGTTCGGGTGTTCCGGTTCTCTCGAAACTTCGGCTTTCAAAATTCCGTTCTCGCCGGCTTCCTGCAAAGCCAGGGGGACGCGGCGATCCAGCTCGACTGCGATCTGCAGGATCCTCCGGAGATGATCGTCGATTTCCTGCGGTTGTGGGAGGGTGGCTACAAGGTCGTCTACGGTATCCGTCGCCGCCGCATGGAATCTCCCTTGCTGAATGGGATGCGGCGAGCATTCTATCGCCTCATAGATTACCTGTCGGAAGACCGGCTGCCGCATGACGCAGGCGATTTCCGATTGATCGACCGCACCATCATCGACCTTCTGGGCCAATTCGCCGGGCGGCAGCCCTATCTGCGCGGCACGATCGCTCAGCTCGGGTTCCGGCAGATCGGGATCGAGTATGATCGTGCCGCCCGCGAACGCGGCGAAACCAAATTTTCCCTCGGACGCTATCTCCTGCTCGCCATCGACGGCATCACCAGCCATTCGATGGTGCCGCTCAGGGCCGCGAGCGCGTTCGGGCTCATCGCCTTCGCAATGAGCATGATCGCTAGCGTAGTCTACCTCCTCATCTATTTCTTCACCGATCGATCGAGGTGGCCGACCGGCTTCATCAGCTTGGCGCTGTTGATGTTCATCTCGCTTGGCTTGAATTCCATCTTCCTCGGCATCCTCGGCGAGTATGTGGCGCGAATCTTCGTACATGTGAAGCCGCGGCCAATCGCGATCATCGAGACCGCGCTCAATGATCCGACGCCCTCAGGTGCTGTTGTGAGCGCCGGGGTGCGTCCGGTCGATGCGACCTCGAGCGGTCGGACATCGGCGTCATAGAATGACGCCGACCGAAGCAGGATATCGACCATTCGCGCCGTAATCCTAGCGGGAGGTCTTGGCTCGCGCTTGAGCGAGGAGACGTCCCGCATCCCAAAGCCGATGGTCGAGATCGGCGGCAAGCCGATCATCTGGCACATCATGAAGATCTTCGCCCACCACGGCATCAACGACTTCATCGTTTGCCTTGGGTACAAAGGGCACTTGATCAAGCAGTATTTTGCCGAATATCGGCTCCATAGCGGCGACGTGACGATCGATCTCGCACGCGGCGAAGTCGAGCATCATCGGCATTCCTCCGAGCCTTGGCGCGTCACGCTGGTCGATACCGGCATCGAAACCGGCACCGGCGGCCGCCTCAAGCAGATCGGCGAGCATCTAGGTTCGGACCGGTTCTGCATGACCTATGGCGACGGCTTGAGCGACGTCGACATCTCCAAGCTCATCGAATTCCACGATCGGCACGGCAAACTGGCGACGATCACCGCGGTGTCGCCACCCGCTCGGTTCGGCTCACTCGAGATCGAGGACGAATTCGTTGCCAAGTTTCAGGAGAAGCCCGCCGGCGCGAACGCCTGGATCAATGGCGGCTTCTTCGTGCTGGAGCGGGCGGCGCTCGACTACGTCGCCGGACCCGCCATGATGTGGGAACAGGAGCCGCTGCGGAGACTATCCGAAGACCGTCAGTTGATGGCTTATCGTCATCGGGGATTCTGGCATCCGATGGACACGCTTCGTGAGAAGCAGATCCTCGATGCGTTGTGGCGGGACGGCGGAGCGCCATGGAAGGTATGGCGGTGAGGCGGCGAGCGGCGGCGATGCGATGCGGCCGCCGGAGCGACAGCTAGGTGGAGAACGGGTTTTTCCCCACGCGCGCCTTCTGGGAAAAGCGCAGGGTATTCGTCACCGGGCATACCGGATTCAAAGGGGCGTGGCTGTGCATGTGGCTGAGAGAGCTCGGTGCCGTCGTCACCGGTTACGCGCTCGCGCCGTCGTCCCGTCCGAACATGTATGACGCGGTTCGCCTGGACACAGGAGTAACGAGCCTGATCGGGGACATCCGCGCCCGCGGCACGCTCGAGCAGGCGTTGGAATCCGCCCGTCCGGAGATAGTCTTCCATCTGGCGGCGCAGCCTCTGGTGCGAGAAGCCTATGCGAGCCCGCTCGAGACGATCGAGGTCAACGTGCAGGGCACGGCCAACGTGCTCCATGCCTGTCGGACCCTTCCCGATCTTCGATCGGTGGTCGTCGTGACCAGCGACAAGTGCTACCGGGAAGGGTCGGATCCGCACCCATTCGCCGAAGACGATCCCCTCGGCGGACGCGATCCGTACAGCGCCAGCAAGGCATGCGCTGAGATCGTGACGGCTGCGTTTCGAGCCTCGTTCTTCACACGGCGAAGCGGAAGCCGCAAAGCGGCTGCCGTGGCTTCTGCGCGGGCAGGGAATGTCATCGGTGGCGGCGATTGGGCCAAGGATCGTATCGTGCCTGACCTCGTTCGTGCAGCGATGCGGGATGGTGTTGCCGTCATTCGCAATCCCCAGGCGATCCGGCCCTGGCAGCATGTTCTCGATCCCCTTGCAGGGTATCTGATGCTGGCGAGAGCAGCCTCGAGCGACGGTGCCGTCTATTCGGAGAGCTTCAATTTTGGGCCGGGTTCCGCAGACGTTGCCACGGTCGATCGCCTCGTCGAGGAATTTTCGCGCCGGTGGAGCAGCCCGCTGCGCCGGGAACACAGAGCCGAGCCTTCCGCACCCGAAGAGGCGCCGGTGCTCATTCTCGATGCCGGGAAAGCCCGCAAGCGCCTAGGATGGCACCCGCGGCTTGACCTCGCTCAGGCGATTGAGCTGACGGTGGCGTGGTACGAGGCCAGCCTCGCACGGCAGGACATGGCCGAGCATACGAGGCGCCAGATCGCGGGGTATACTGCGAGCGCGTCGTAGAGACAGGAGGGAGGAGAAGCGCAGAAATGTCCAGTGCGGAGCAAGGTGGCTCGCGCGGAATGGCTGAAGGCTCCGCGCCGCTTCCTTACGGCGCCGACTTCTATCGCTACCTCGATGCCGGGTCGCTTTCCTCGGCACGGCCGATCGTGCCGCTGCTTAAGCGGCATTTGAATCCTCAAAGCGTCCTGGATGTGGGCTGCGGACGCGGCGCCTGGCTGTCCGTCTGGCGCCGAACGGGGGTGTCAGATGTCTTCGGCGTCGACGGTGCGCACGTGGATTTGGACGCATTGCTCGTCCCGCGCCAAACCTTCGCGAGTCATGACCAACACGTTTCTTTTTGCAAGGGACGATGCCGCCGCCGTCCTGCCGCCCGCGGTCGCCGAGACCCTGATCCCCCGCGGCGCCAAGGCGCGGGACTATGCCGATTGGCGTTGGCGGCTGCGTTGCCGTTTGCTGGCTCCGCTGCCGCCACGCCTGGTTACGCTGCTCTCGCGGGCGCATTTTTGGCTAATAATGGGCTTGCCGCTGCGACGGGCGAGTCGCGTGTCTCACCGTATCGGACCGTGAAGCGAGCGGAAGGAGCGTCCGCCGGGTTTTCCGCGGCGCAGTATGCCGAGGCCTACTCGGAGGGCGTCGAGCGGCACTTCTGGAATGCCGCGCGCAACCGGATCATCGCATCCGAGCTCGGCAAGGTTGCGCGCGGTTCGGGCCCATTGGGCAAGATTCTGGAAATCGGCTGCGGTGCCGGAGTGGTGGTGCGTCATCTGCGGCAACGCGGCTTCGACTGCCATGGCGCCGAATTGGCGGCCGCACCCATCGCCGCCGATCTGAAGCCGTTCATCGCAACGAACGTCGATGCAACGACCCTCGATCCATCATTTAGAGAATCGATCGGCACGATCTTGCTCCTGGACGTCATCGAGCATGTCGAGGTCCCCGTTCAGTTCCTCCGCGGCATCCTCGCGGCATTCCCCATGGCGCGGCGCGTGCTCTTGACCGTGCCGGCGCGCCGGGAGCTCTGGTCCAACTATGACGAGCACTACGGCCACTATCGCCGCTACGATATGCGCTCGCTCCGGGCCTTCATTCGCGATGCTGATCTTCGCCTCGAGCGCGCTGCCTATCTATTCCACGCGCTCTACCCGGCGATGTTGCTGAACCGTCTCACCCGGCGCGCCCGTACCGTCGTGATCGAGCCGCCGCGCCATGAGCGCGTTCATCGATTGCTGGCTGTCTTGTTTGCGTGGGAGGCGAGACTGCTTCCGGCAGCGCTTCCGGGAACCTCGATCCTTGCCGTCGCATGCCGCGGCGCCAGTGCGTTAGACAACGTCGAATCGACACCTCGTCCGAATCGGCCATGGGCGTGTTGCCGTATGGCCGCATCTGATATGGTGGTTAGATGGATCTCTCCGTCGTCATCCCGATTTTCAACGAAGTTGAAAGCCTTCCCCCGCTCGCTGAAAAGTTGAGCAGCGCGCTCCGCGATCTGCGGAAGAGCTACGAGGTCATCTTCGTCGACGACGGCAGCACGGATGGAAGCGACAAGGCTCTGCGCCGGATCTGCGGTGCCGATCCAAATTTGAGGTTTATCAGCCTGTCGCGCAACTTCGGACAGACTGCGGCGATATCTGCGGGCATCGATAGTGCGAAGGGCGACATTCTCGTGCTCATGGACGGCGATCTGCAGAACGATCCCGCCGACATCGGTCTGCTGCTCAATGGAGTGGCAGAGGGGTTCGATGTCGTGTCTGGGTGGCGCAAGGATCGCAAGGATCCATTCTTGACGCGGCGATTGCCCAGTATCGTCGCCAATGCGTTGCTGTCCCGCCTCACCGGCCTGCGCCTGCATGACTTCGGCTGCACGCTCAAGGCCTATCGCCGGGAGGTTCTGGAGGGGGTGCGTCTCTACGGCGAGATGCACCGATTCATTCCCGTCTATGCGCATTGGCAGGGTGGACGCGTTACCGAAGTGGTCGTGACCCATCATCGGCGCCAGCAGGGCCGCTCGAAATACGGTCTCGAGCGGATCGGCAAGGTCGTGCTCGACGTCATCGTCATGACCTTTCTCGGGCATCACCTGGTGAAGCCGATTTACACCTTTGGTTTCGCTGGGTTCCTGTTCTTGGCGTTGTCCGCCCTGATCGTGACGGCGATGATCGTGCTCAAGCTGTTCTTCGGCGTCTACATGATCCAGACGCCGCTGCCCGTTCTGGCGGCGATGATGTTCATCACCGGCATCATCAACCTGCTTTTGGGCATCATCGCCGAGATCAATATCCGCACATACTTCGAGTCTCAGGGGAAGAAGACCTATTCCCTGCGCACGCGCGTCAACTCCGAAGACCGTGCTTGATGTGCGGTATCGCGGGCTTCGTGGGCGAGGGCGAGGAGAGCGATCTCGCCCGGATGCTCCGGGCGCAAGCATACCGCGGTCCGGACGAGGAAGGATCCCGCGTCGATGGCGAGAGCCGTGTCTTCTTCGGCCATCTGCGTTTGGCGATCGTCGATCTCGCTGGCGGGCGGCAGCCGATGACCACACAGGATGGCCGGCTGTGGGTGACCTTCGGCGGCGAGATCTACAACCACATGGCCCTTCGTCGCGAGCTGGAAGCGGCGGGCCATCGCTTCCAGACCGATCACTCCGACACCGAAGTATTGCTCCACGGTTACCGTGAATGGGGCGAGGAGCTGCCGCGGCGCCTCAATGGCATGTTCGCCTTTGCCATTTATGATCGGGATCAAAAGCGGCTGTTTCTCGCTCGCGACCGATTTGGCGAGAAGCCGCTGTTCTATTTCGTCGGGCAGCACCTCTTCGCCTTCGCCTCCGAGATCAAGGCCCTAAGACGGCACCGGAGCATCGACACCGCGATCGACGGAGAGGCCGTTCGCAAGTTTCTCGCTTACGGCTTCATGCCGGCCCCTTACGGCCTCTATAAGAACATCTTCAAGCTGCCGCAGGGAAGCTGGCTCAGTCATGGCTTGGGCGACCGCGAGCCGCGTGTGGTCCGCTATTGGCGGTATCGAGTCGAGCCCGATCCCACCCTCGCACGCCGGAGCGTCGACGATCTCGCGGCCGAGCTCTCCGGCCTCCTGCGCGAGGCCGTGCGGAGCCGGCTCATGGCCGACGTGCCCTTGGGCATATTCCTCTCGGGCGGCTTGGATTCCACCGCCGTGCTGGCATTGGCCGCGGCGGCGCGGCCGGACAATGCAGTCAAATCCTTCAGCATCGGCTTCGCGGAGCCATCCTACGATGAAACGTCCTGGGCACGGCTCGCCAGCAGGGCGATCGGCAGCGAGCATTCCGAAGAGATGCTGTCGCTGGATGCGGCAAGAGGATTGATACCGCGCCTGCTGCCGAGCGTGAACGAACCGCTCGGCGATCCCTCGATCCTGCCGACGTATCTGGTCAGTGCCTTCGCCCGGCGATCGGTCAAGGTGGCGCTCAGCGGGGATGGCGGCGATGAGCTTTTCGCCGGATACGATCCCTTCCTGGCGTTGGCGCCGGCATCGCTCTACCGCGCCCTCGTCCCCCGGTCGCTGCATCGGGCGGTGCGCCTATGCGTGGAGCGATTACCGGTCGCGACCACGCGCATGAGCCTCTCGTTCCGTGTCCGCCAGACGCTCGCCGGGCTCACCTATCCGCCGAAGCTTTGGAATCCGGTTTGGCTGGCGCCAGGCGATCCGAACGGCCTTGCGGAGCTGCTGGCGGAACCAGTCGATATCGAAACCGTCTACAGCGAGGCGATCGAGTGCTGGGAGAGCGCGTCGAGCCCAGACCCTGTGGATCGATCGTTGGAGTTCTATGGAAATTTTTATTTGCCGGAAGCGGTGCTCACCAAGACGGATCGGGCCTCGATGCAGGCCTCGCTCGAGGTGCGGGCGCCGTTCCTTGAGAACGATCTCGTCGATTTCGTGCGCCGCCTCCCAAGTCGTTTCAAGCTTCGAGGCGGGCAGCGCAAATATCTCTTTAGGAAGGCGATTGCCGGTTTGGTTCCAGAGCCGATCCTGAAGCGCGGCAAGCAGGGTTTCGGCATTCCCTTGGTCGCTTGGATGCGAAGCGAATTGAATGAGCCGCCGAGGCCGTGCGCTGGAGCGCTCGATGCGGCGGTCGTGAAGCGGATTTGGGGCCAGCACCGGACCGGCAAGCGCGACCATGCGCGGATGCTTTGGGCTCTGTTGGCGCTCGAACGGGCGACGGCTTAGCCGGCGCCGTTGGCGTGACACCGTCGCCGACGGCCGTTCGACTAGCGGCCTTGGGCCTCGCCAGGACCCGCATGTGCGTGGCCGAGGGCGATGAATAGGCTCGATGCGGAGGAGGTATGCCCCTCGATGATTGCCAAGGGGTAGCACAGCATTAGGCCGAAGATCGCAGGCCATCCGAAATTCGAGCGAGGCTTGGCGCCGCGACGCCACGCATGCCACAAGCTCTGCACCGATATTGCCCACCCGCCGGGATCGGACACGCCGCGTAGCTGCAGGACCCGCAAGCCGGCAACGCGCGCGAGCTCATGCACCGCCGGCCCGGTGAAAACCGTGACATGGCGCGGGGCATGCAAACCCGACCAATACCGCCCGAACAGCGTGTGGCCCATGGACCGAGCGTTGGGCGTCAGCAGCAATATGCATCCATCCGCCGATAGGAACTCTCTGTAGCGCGTCAAGAGGGCTTTCGGCTCCAGCACGTGCTCGAGGACGTTGTTCACGACGAGCGCATCGATCCCATGGGTCGGCACGTAACGGGTCATATCGGCCTCAACGAGGTTTATGGCCTGGGATGCCTCGCGCATCGCCGGAGGGATCACCCAGTCGACCCCCGTTAGATTGCGATAGCCCATGCGGGCGAGGCCCCGCAGCAGATGTCCGCCGCCGCAGCCGAGTTCGAGGATTCGTTTGTCCAGGCCATGAATGTGTTTCTTCAGCATGCGTGCCAGCAGCGTGGCCTGTATGGACTTCAGCGCCCCGACGAGACCCGTCTGCTGCAGCGGTCGATAGTCGAGCGAATAGAGCGTGGGGAGCGTCTCGGCGGAGGGCGGAGGAGCTTGAAACAACAGGCCGCACGCGGCGCACTCGCAATAGTTGGCCGTCAGTTGACTTCCATGCTCAAAATCGGCGACGTCTGCGTAGACTTCTCGGACCGGCCCCCTATTGCAGATCGGGCAGGCCATAGCCCACTTCCTCGCTCTTGGCGAAGGGGCGGCGAATGCCCGTGGTCTTGATCTCCGTCAGCTTCGGGACCGGTAGCTGGATCGGATAGGGCCGCTCCGTATTGGGGCGCGCCGGAGCAGGCGTCTTCTTGTTCACGTAGTCGAGGCCAATGAAATCTTGGAAGCCCAACTGCCAGAGCTTCAGCCGGCGCAGCCGCATATCGACGTCCTCGACCCAGGTCGTCTGAAACCACTTTGCGGTCAATCGCGAGAAGAGGGGCTGCAGAAACTTCAGAACGGCCGGGACCTCGAGCTTGTTGACGACGGTGACGCGGCACGCATTCGGGCCCAAATCCTCGAAGTGGAATTCCTGCTGAAGCAGAAGCCCCGCGATCCCGGTGTGATACGACCGCATCAGGTTCTCGGACTCCAGGACCGAGAAGTGCTGCGCCTTCAATGCCAAGGGGATGAATGGCACCTTGGCGCTTCGTTCGGAGAAGCACCAGTTCGCCGCCTCGGCGTGAACTTTGACGTACTGGTAATGCTTGAAGTGCGTTCCGACGACGTGCTCATGGTCGAAGTAATTCCATATGATGATGCCTTTTGGGCAGTTCATCACCTGCTCGACTCTGGACGTCAGCTCGACCATTTTCAATTCTCATCCAGTAGCACGTGAATTTCGGCGCCCTCTATCTTGATCTTATATTCTCTTAGCTTGAATTTCTGCACGCTTAAGCACTGGCCGTTCTCGGCGGAAAACTGCAAATTATGCCATAAGCACGTAAAGGTCCCATCTCGCATCCGATGATATCCGACCGGCCCGCCAAAATGCGGGCAAATATTGCTCAGCGCATGAATAGTCCCATTGTGGCGGAAAACAAGAATGTCATGGCCGCCGACCCAGCGGGAAAATTGTCCATGTTTCTCCAAGTCGGTCAACGTCCCGATTATTGTATATTCCTTCATGATCGTCCTTTTAACTATTCTGCCGATTCTATCTCCATAGCGTGGTCGCGGTTCGGTTTTCGACACACGGCCAGGATCGAGACGCCGAAGGGCGGGCGGATGAGCATGGCCGTGCGCACGTCGAAAAGGAACAGCCAGGTCAGCACGCGATTGAGCCAGGCCGTGTTGAGATCGCCCTCGCTCTGCGGACGGATGTTGAAAGCCCGCATCAAAACCCGGAGCAGCCAGATCGGCACGAAGAGGATGTAGTTGAAGTAACGGGCAAGGGAAACCGATAGGCCCGCTCCCTCAATGATCCTGACCAGCGGTCGTAGCCGATAGCGGCGATAGTGGCGACCAACTTCGTCCGAGATGCCCCACAGCGATGGAAAGGCCGGCACCATGATCACCGCCGTGCCGCCCGGACGGAGCACCCGCGCAATCTCGCTGAGCGCCTGGTCGTCATCGTCAACATGCTCGATGACATCGGTCGCTAGAACGCAGTCGAAGCCTCCGTCGGCAAATGGGAGCGCCTTCGCATCGGCCACTTGCACCCGGCCCGCTATGTGGGCTTGGCAATAGGCGGCGGCGATCGGACTGCGATCGACGGCCCAAACCTGCTCGAATCCAATGCGGCTGAGCAGGCGAAGGTTGCTCCCGGTGCCGGCGCCGACGTCGAGTATGCGTGCCGAGGCCGCCACGCCGCCGCGCCTGATCGTCGCCTCGATGAGGCTGCGCCGGCCGATGAACCACCAATGCGTCTCCTCGACCTCGGACTCGGGCGGCATAGGCGCTGGGCTGCATTTGTCCTTCCATGGCCCCCGTATCGAGAGCCCGTATTCAGATGGCCAGCAATGCTGCGACTCCAACCACGGCGGCGAGGGCCAGCGCCCAAGGGCCGAAAAACGCCACCCAAGCCTGATCACCGATGCCGTGCATGGTCGTGTAGGCCCATATCTGTGGGGCCGGAGCTGCGAGCGTGAGCCATGCGAGCGCGCCGACGACGGCTAGACTGCCGTCGTCGTAGCGGAATGAGAGCATGGCGAATATGGACACGATGAGGCCCAGCAACACCGACTCGAAGGGATGATCATCCTTCAATCCTCGCAAGACCGGCAGCAGTGCGGTGGTCACCGCCCGCAGCAAGGCGCGCGGTTTGCGAATGAGGTATAGCCGCGGCATTGCCGCCAGATTTTTCCGGAAATAGTCGAGAAACGTTTCACGAATGATATGGTCGTAGATGCGCCATTTCATGTCGAACTTGTGCAGATGGAAATCAGCGAGCTCGGGGCGAAGGGCCCCGAACCGGGCGCCTGCGCCCGGGGTCGATAGCAGCCAATATTTGGCTCCGTAGACGCTGTTGAGATCTTCCAGGTAGTCGGATTGCCCGCGGCGCTTGTTGCGCTGCCAAGATTGCGGGTCCATCGCCAAGCCCAAATAGGCAGCATGCCAGCGGGGATAACTGTCCATGATCTCGTCGGTCTTGAAGACCGGGCTTAGCCGATGCCGGTAGCGCCAGGAGCAAATTGCAAATGTGAGGAGGAGCGTGAGGCCCGGCCACAGTCCCGCAAAATATGCCGGGAGATCTATCAGCGCCGAGATCGCGGCAGTGGCGCCATCCGTAGTTTCGCCCTCGCGAACGAAATTGATGAGCGCGTCCAACAGCCGTGGCGCTTGTTGAAGATTGAGGATCAGCGACGTTGCGGTCGCGGCGATGATCGCCAGAAGCACCCAGGACGCTGCGTAGCGTATTCTCCATGAGACGTGGATGAGATAGCTCTGCACGAGACAAGCGAGGAGCGCCAGCAAGCCCGGCGGTTGCGAGGTGAGCGTCGCCAGCATCAAGTAAAATGCCGGAATGATTGCCAAGGTCGAGAGGAAATGGTGAGCGTAGACGTAGTTCAGCTCCCAGGTGTCGAATATGGTCAGATATAGCTTCGACCAACGCAGCGTCAGCAACATGATGCAAAGCGTCCAAAGTGCCGCGGGATGCGCGAAGAACGTTGCGCACAAGATCGCGCCGCTGAGGCTGAGAGCGACGAAATACAGATAGTACAGAGCCTGGATCCTGAGGCCGAAGACCCGAAAAGCAAGGGTCGCATAGTCCGCATAGCCGATGTCGAAAACCGGCGTGAAAGACTTTGAGCTGAGAACGATCGGCCATGGCAATGTAGCGGCATGCTGGAGCGCGTAGTTGACGAGCTCCGGTTGGCGACTGGCATAACTCGAGGTAGGCGAGTGCGTCACACCTCCACCCGTGAGCCACAGTCCCGCTGCGATCAGGACATCTCGAACGTGGGTCAGCCCGACATAGTTCTGGCCCAAGCGGTAGCGAATGCGGGAGATGGCGACGGCGATGCAATCGACGTGACAGGCGAGGTTTCCGGTCAGGACCCCGGATTGGCCGAGCTTGATCCCGTCGAAGAACATCCGGACGATCGCGTAGATGGAGATCAGCACCGCCGCAGCGGAAAGCCACGTGTCTCTATGGGCTGCGACGAAATCGTATGGGTTCTCAGCGAAGAGCATCCTGGGAGCGTCCAGAAATTTCTGTGAAGTCTCTATCGATTGCTGCCGACGCCAGTCCCACGTTTACTCGTTGCTGGCGTCGGCCGCTACAACGATGACGAAGAGCATCCGCTGGCTCACCCGAAAGCATTGCGCCGCGTGACGCAACCACGCCGGCTCCATGCGGTATCCGCGGCGGTGCGGCTCGAAGCCGTGGGGCTCACGCCGGTCGCGCCGCAACGCCGATCACCTGCAGGCCGAGCCGCGCGAGGGCGGGTTGCCGCACGACCCAATCGTCGAACCGTGCAAACCCTTCGACCACGGCTCGGATCCCCGGAACGAATCGGAACAGCCGGTTGACGATGAGCACATCGCTATTCATGAAGAGGCAGAAGCCAATGAAGCCGGCCGGCCGCCAGCGCAGGTGGACGAGGCCCGCCTGCTCCAGCACCGGCACGGTCTCTCGCCACCTGAGCGGCTGCTCGGTCACGCTGTCGAGCGCGGGTGCAAGGCGGTAGACGAGGCTGCGCAGCCAGCGCCAAACCACGAAATCGCTCAATGGTTCGCGGTAGTAGAGGCGTCCGCCCGGCTTCAAGATCCGCGCAAACTCGGCGAAGAGCGCGGCTCGATCCGGCACATGGTGGATCCCGCCAAGGCAGAGAACGGTATCGGCGCAGGCATCGGCGAGGGGCGTCTTCGTCGCATCCGCCTGCAAATAGGTGAAGCCGCGCGACGCTTCGTTCTTTCTTGCCGATCGCAGCATCGCCAAGGAGACATCGATGCCGATGCAGCGCTTGATGCGGGCGCCCAACGCCCGGCGCGATTCGCCGCCCCCGCAACACGCTTCGACCACGACGCCCAAGTCTCTATCGCCAATCTCGGCGAGCAGGACATCGTCCAGATAGCGCGTATAGGCGATCGTTTGTGGATAATTGAGATGCGCGACATAGGCGCTGCCTATGCCATCGAAAAGCTCTTGCTGCACGGCGGCGTCGGATGACCGGAACGCTCGGACGAATTGCGGAATACCGTGCTCGTCGATAGGGTAGCTCTGCTCGCCGTCCTTGGTCACGAGCCTGTCGCCGCGCTGCTCGAGGGGCTGACCAGATAGCGGGCAGCGCAGAATGGCAAGGTCGAGGATGTTTTCGCCCATCGCTCACACTTCACTGCAACATTGTAGCATCGGTGAGCATCTGATTGGGATCCGTTTGAGCTAAGCGATCAATGCGAACCGGGACGACAACGCCAAGGATGACACTTCGAATGGCGGCGCATCATAGAGATTTTTCTAGCCTCTCGGAAGTATGGGTCCCCATCCGACGGTGCGACGCGTGGGGCGACGATGATCGGAGGAGATTTCGACCTCCTCGTTGTCCGCAGGCATCGCGCGGCGACCAACGACCGCACTCGCGGGGTGCTCGGAACGGGGCCATCGCAGCGGCTATTGCTTGACTGAAGGCCCTTGGCTCCGCGCGCAAACGACCGTGCGGATTGTCGGAAATCTCAAGACGCGACGTTGATTTCCCGAAGCGGCAGACACGGCGAAATGCTCGTGTCTTTGCGCAACCTTACCAAGGCCAGTGCCGTTGACAACGCAGCGAGACCAATCAGCGTTGCCAGCCAGAAGCCACCGACCCGGAAGACGATGACGCTGGCGACCACCGGTGCGGCCGGTAGTCCGTACGCGGCGAGAGTTGCGATGATGGCAAGCTCAGCGGCGCCGAGTCCGGCGGGGAGGAAAGAGGCGGCGCCTGCCAGCGACCCTGCGGAATATGCCGTCAATGCCAGAGCAAGCGAGACGTCTTGTTCAGCGCTCGCCAGCACGAGGCTCAATCCAATGCACTGCACAACACGGGAGGCGATCGCGAGCAGGAGGGCGGGCATGAAGGCCGGACGACGATAGAGCCGTGCCGTCCGGGCCAGTGTCAACGCCGCCACGCGGAGCAAGCCGGCACCCATCCGAAATCTTCCGCTTAACCGCACCCTCAATCCTCGTATCAGCGCTAACCATGGGCGCGGGAAACCCAGGACGCAGAGCGCGATCGTTGAGAAGATTCCGAATGGCAGCAGAACCTCGAAGCTCTGATTGATGATGGCGAACCCCACGACACCGCAGACGACAACCGACGTGGTATCGGCCACCCGATCGAGAACAAACACCGGGAGCGAGCGGAGATATGAAACGCCGAAATGGCGACGATTGAACCACAGTCGGATCAGCTCGCCGGCTCTACCGGGCGTGGCGCTCATCGCATAGCCCGATACGTAGAACAGAGCTTGCACCGCGATCGGCCCGCGGCCGAGCTCGGTCCGCCACAAAACCAGCCACCGAGCAACGTTCAAGCTCATGGCAATGATGGTCGCTGTCGCCGCCGCCGCGATGCCGGAGGAGTGGAGTGCGGTATCCAAGGACTTCCAAGTCGGCGCATCGAGCAACGCTGCCGCAGCCACTGCGATCGCAAGGAGGAGCACAAGGTTCGCGAGGACCCAGCGCGCCGCCCGGCGAAATTGCGCACGGCCCAGGCCGAGGTCGCTTGCTTCACGAGCGCGATGACCGGCATCTTCTAGCGTCGAATGGCGCGGCGCCGCACCCTGCGCCATGGGAGACGCGCTGGCAATTGGACGATCGATCAATTGCCTGAGATGCACCGCGACAACCTCCTGCCGGCGAGGCTCTCGCCCATCGATAGGCCGGGGCAAGAGGCAAAACGCGGTCATCGATCGGTCGGGGCGGTCAGGAGGCCATCAAGACCGGCGCTTGGTTCGCCGGCGCATGCTCGTGCACGAACTTCCGATGCAGCACCTGCGCCGTGGTGCGGTGAATGAGATGGGCGAGGCCGTCGAAGGAGGCGCCGTATTGGGTGAAATACTCCCTGATGGTGCGGCGTTGCACCTCGTCATGGGCGATGGTGACCGGCCGCGGCTCTTTCGTCCAGAGGGCGCGAGGGTCGACCAAGAAGTGTTGGTGCGACAAGGCGACGAAATCGAAGTGCAGGTCCATGGTGAAGACCCGATCGACCTCCAGCGGCGCCGATCGCAAGGCCGAGATCACTCGGCAGAGCTCAACGATGTATTGGCTGATTCGATGATCCTTGGCGATGACGCGGCCGAGCGCGTCCTCGACCGCCGATGAAGCGATCTCCAAGACCTCATCCAGCATGGTTGCTACGGCGAGGGTCCGATACTTGAAGATCTGGTTCGCGCCATAGACGCCCGAGGCATAAGCCTCGCGACCTTCCGCGCTCAAGAGGAACTTGGTGAGGCTCTCCAGATCCGGCCACAGGTTGCGGATGTCGTCGGCGCGGAAATCCTCGTACAGTTGGAAGAGCGTGCTGCCGGGCTTCGTGGCCGTCACGTGCATGCGCAGGAGCAGATCGGATCGCTTCACGCCGAGGAGCGCGCAGAGCCGGTAGAGCTCATCCAGCGTGCTGCCGTTGTTGAAGATGGACAGCGTCAGATCCCACCAGCGGCAGTCCTTGTAGTCCTCATAGGACATCGTGCTGTTGCCAACGCAAGTTTCCTGCACCTCGAAGACCGGGACGGCCTCGCCGTAGATGCGGTACTCGCCGAAACAGCGCGGCATCACGCGGAAGCGCCGCTCGTAGCGGAACTTGGCGCGCGTCGCCTGGTCGGCCGCCTCGGTCCCTGGCAGCAGGACGAACTGGTAGTTGTTCACGTCCTGGATGCCGGCATCCATCATGTCGCAGGCGGATTTGATGTGCTTCTCCTTGGTGTCTCCGGGAAGGCCAAGGATGATCTCAGTGAAGCTGGTCGAGTTGGTCAATTTCGACTGCTTCGCCATGGCGACGATGGCGTCGATGCCGATGTTAGTGCGCTTGATGTTCGCCAGCACCTCGGCGTCGGTCGACTGGATCGATGCACCGATGATGACGCTGTCGCCCAGCTTCGCCGCCATCTCCAGCACGCGCTGCTTCTGGTTCTTCGCCGTGGCCGTGCCGACCAGGCGAGGCCATTGCTTTTCTTGCTTCATGCGCGCGAGCGTGGCCGCGGTTTCCAGGTCCTCCGGGAACATGCCCCAGTTGAGATCGGCAAGGGTGATGTTCGGCACGTTGACGCGCTCGAAGACGTATTCGAGCTCGGCATCGACCCGGGCCTGGCTGAAGCGCCGGGTCTTGCTCATATAGGCGATGCCATCGTGGCAGAAGGTGCAGGAATAAGGGCAGCCCCGCGAGGTCTGCATCATCGGCGTCAACTTGCCGTCGAAGAACTGGTCCATCAGTCCCATGAGGTAGGGCGAGGGCAGGACCTCATCCAGCGCCAAGGTGCGCGGCTTCATCTCCAGGCGCACGAAACGTCCGGTGTCGAGAAAGCGCAGATTGGGGAGGTCGCGGCGCTGGGCCTTGATCTGCTCGGCGTCGAAGTCGGCGTCGATCAGAGCCTGCAACAGCGCGATGAAAGCCTCTTCGCCCTCGCCGTCGACGTAGAAGTCGACTTCGGGGTGCAGGCGGAGCCAGTCTTCCTGCTCCTTCGGGTCGATCGGGAAATTGGGCCCGCCGAACACGGTCACCGTCTCTGGGTGGCGGCGCTTGATGGCGCAGGCGTAAGCGAGCTGCAGCTCGGCGTTCCACATGTAGTAGGAGAACGCGGCCACCGTCGGAGTGCTCTTGTCCAGATAGTCGGACAAAATGTCGGGGTACTTGAAGATCTGACACTCGACTTGGCTGCCCAAGGCCTTCGAGGTGGCGGCCGCAATGTAGGCGATCCCCAGCGGAAAGTTGTTGGCCGCGATGCCTTGTTCCGTATGGGTCAGGTCGACGAAGGCGATTGCTACCATGGCGCGCGCTCCCGATACGGACCGATGAACCGTGCCGGCATCAGACTCACCGAAGAAGATCGGAAACGCGCAATTCCACTACGCTGCCGAGAGGGCACGCGAGGGAAACGCAGCGGTGACCCCGCTAGGGTCTGGGTCATGTAGACACGGTCCATTCTGTCCAGGTCCACATCACGGGCGAGACCGGAACGGCTCACCCTCGGTGTCGTCCTTTTGACGACCGGTGCAATCCTAGCACTCTTCAGCGGGAGGTGATAGCGGATTGCCATACCCGACCAAGGGACGTTTTGGAGGGTGGGTTGAGGGTCTGGAACCTGCGGCATGGCGGCGGCTTTCGGCACACATTGATGCCGTGCCGGCATGCAGGATGTGTACCAAATTAGGTAAATGGCTGTTGAACGGGGCTTATTCGGAGCGGCGCGGACCAACAGAGCCGTCCGGGTCGCGAGGATCGGCCCGGCCCGTCCGGCGCGATCAGTGGTCAAGGGTAAGGGTCTGTGCTGCCTATGCTTTTTGCCCTTCCCTGGCGGGCATGGCAGAGCGATCGGGCGGCTCAGCTCGAGGCCCCTTGCGGCCGGATCGGCAAGGGCCGATTCGACCACAGGCTGGCCGGCGCCATGCCGCGATGAGGCGGGTCGGTCTCAGGCAGCGGGCCGCCTTCAGGGAAGATATTGCCGAGGATCGTCTTCACGTCCCGATCGGTGGTTCTCGACGTGCCGTTCTGTTCGTAGAGGAGCCCCTCATCTCCGATGACCGCGCGGGCGAGCTCGGCGTAATGCGCGATCTGCGCATCGGACATCTCCTGCATGGAGCGGAAGTTGAGCATGGCGTCGACGGGTTTAAGCTCGTCCAGCACGCGTTCGGCCAGAAAGTTGGCGACGAAGACGGCGCCAAAATCCTCGGGCAGGCGCGGGCCGAGCTCACCCGTGCTGACCGACAGATACCCCCCCGGCACGGCGAGGTAGTTCGGTCGGTCGTCCCATAGCGCCGCGAGATAGATTGCAGCGAAGATCAGGGAATCCGGCAGGTCGACCGCGACGAAGCGCAGCCCTTTCGCCGGCAGCGCGCGGCCGAGCTGGTATCCAAAGCCGCCGAAGCCGGAGCCGATATCGGCGATGGTCACCGCCCCCTTGGCCGCAGCGCGCTCGCGCAAATACCGCAGCGCGCCCGAACCGAAGAGGCCGTTCATCTGGGTTTGCAGGCTCCAGGCATCATAGCCGGCGAGCACGCCGTCGATCACCAGTCCGACCTCGCCGAACACCGGCGGCAGGCGCACCCGAGCGTATTCCGGCAGACGACGCCGATCGGAGATCAGCGTGGTGGAATGGATAGTGAGGTTCTGGTTCTTGGCGTGAAGCTGCCCTTCGAGGTCGGCCGGCAGCGACTCCGGGCTGACGCCGTGGATGTCGCCCCGGATCGGGTCGAATCCGGTGAAGGGCTGGCAATAAAGACGCAAATGCTCGATGTCGCGTCGGCTCTTGCCGTAGAGCGGATGCCAGGTCGCGGCAAGACTCGCCCAATTGTTTGCCGGATTGGCGACGGCGGCATCGAGTGCCAGGCGCTCGATCGTCTCTGGCGCCGCCGCCTTGAGCTCGGCCACGCGGTCGGCGAGCCAGCACGCCGTCTCGTACTCGCTGTCCGCCAGACGTCGGTTGCGCGCGGGCGTCATCAGCCCATCGAGGCGCATGCTCAGCTTCTGGCCCGCAAAGTCGACGGTGATCATCGGCATCGGGGTGTGTAGTACCGGGATTCGCAAATCCGCGAAACTCCCCGCCCTGACGCCGTCGTCGCATTGCCGGGCGGCTCACACGGGTCCTTGCGACGGTTCGACCCCGGATCGTCGTCGGCGGCCGCATAGAAGGAGATAATTGTTTATTAACAATGCTTTATTTCTGAGATGCAGGAACGTCCCGGTGTCCCAGTCCCGGGCTCACCCACCCTGGGACACCCATGCACCCGGGGAGGGTTGGGGAGGGGGTGGTTCCACCCCCTCCCCAACCCTCCCCGGGTGTGAGGCACGGGATTAGGGAGACAGACCGCGGTCCCATGCGGACCCTGCTCTAGCCGCGCTGGCCGAGCCAGCCTCGCAAATGCTCCCGCATCGTCCGCGCATAGGCCGGCCGGCCGTAAGCTTCGATCGCGTGGGCCTGCAGCCGCGCGATCTGTTTCGAGAGCTCCGCCTCGGGCATGGCATGGGCCCTCGCCATCGCGGCGCCGATCGCATCTTCGGTGCAGGTTTCGAGATAGAGGCCGCAGCCCTCGGGCAGGTCGACCCCGGTCTCGCGGCTGATGATCGGGTAGAGACCGAGCGAAAGACAGGTGGCGACCGCGTTCGACATGCCTTCGGACGCGCTGGGTGCGACGAAGCAAAACGAGCGTCGGCAAACGATGGCGAGATCGGGCGAGTTGCCGATGAGATGGCCGTGGAGGCGGATCCGGGGGTGTCGATGGAGCTCTTGGTCGTAAGCGCGCTCGAAGTCCGGCTCGTGGCCCACCATGCCGACGACATTGAGCCGCCAAACGTCCTGCCGGGCGACGACGTCGAGCAGCAGATCCAGCCCCTTGAGCACCGCGCCCAGGCCGAAATACCACAGGAACTCGCGCTCCTTCGGCACGTAGTCGCCGGGCGCCTTGACCGATCCGAGGCGCGAGGCCGAGACCCGCATCGGCGTCACCTTCCGCCGGTGCTCTGGGGCATAGGTCGCCCGCGTGACCTCGTTGCCGATGAGGATGCAATGGTCGGCAAGCTCGATCGAGGCCAGCACCTCGGCCGGATCGGCCGCCACGCGCTTCGGCTGGTAGGGACTGCCCCGCCGCCGCTCGAAGGCCTGGGCCCGCTCCGCCTCGCGGCGGTTCTGGAACTCGGGCGCGCTGCCGGTCCGATGCAGGATGCGCAGCGCCGCTGGGGGGAGGCGGGTGAGCCCGCCATCGGCCGCAAACACCACGCCGTAGGCCGGCGCATCCTTCGGCGCGGCACCGCCCATGTCGATGACATCGACCCGATAGCCCAATTCCAGAAAGATGCGCGCGATCTCGCGGGACTCCCAGATGACGCTGCTGGCGTAGAGGTCGTCCGCTTCGTCGTCGAGCAAGAGCGCGCGGCGAAAGAAGCTCACCAGCACGTCTCCTTTGACCGTGGTCCCGAGCGGACAAAGGCGGGTCACGTCCGCGCGCGCCTCAAAGGCGACCGGGCCGACGCCGGGAACGACGAGACGGCCGACGGCAGCGCCGGCAACCGCCTGACGGGCCCGCCACAGGCGCTGGCGCGGCTCGTCGGCATGCGGGCTCGCCTGAATCGCCGCCCGGTAGAGCGCGACGGCCTCCTCTAGGCGCCCGGCGCCGGCCAAGCCGTCGGCGCGCGCGATCGCTGCCTGCGTCTCCTCAGCGGCGGCTGCGATGAGACGGCGTACGGCTTGGCGCGCAGAGGCGTGACCCGGCGCAAGCGCCAAGGCCCGGCGATGGAGCGCAAGCGCTGCCGGCCGGTTGCCACCGGCGCTCAAGCGCTCGGCTTCTTGGTTCATGGCTTGGGTCACGCCGTCCAGCGCGAGGCGAGGATCGCTTGGCCCGGGATCCCGCTTCAATTGCCATTGCCGGAGCGCGGAGGCACGCTCGAAGCGCTTCTTCTCCAGGCTCAGGGCGACGGCGTGGTCCATGAGCTGCGCTGCCGCCCGGCGGAGGCCGTCGACGAGCGCCGGCGGATCCAGGCCAAGGGCGACGAGCCGCTGCAGGGACGCGCTCGCGGCGTCCGCGTCATCGGCTTGCAGGCGCTGGGCCGCTTCCATCTCGGACTGGATGACCCAAGCGCGGAGCTCGCCGAAATGCTCGGCGCGCGGCGCCTCGGCTGCCCCATCGCCGAGCCTTCGCCGCGCCATATGAAGGATCGCGCCGGCGCAATCCGGGACGATGCGGCTGAGCGCGCCCAGGATGTGGGCGGCCTCGCCCAGCTTGCCCTCGGCTTCAAGCGCGCTCGCCCGCACCCGCGCCCGGTCGACGAGATGGTGGCGATAGACCAGGGCCCGGTCGGAATCGAGTTCGCCCGCCTTGCCGTAGCTGTCATAGGCATCGAGGAAACATCCGGCGGCCTCGGCAAGGATGCCGTGGAGGAGCCAGGTCTCACCGTGATCGGGCCACACCGCCAGCACCAGGCGCAACAGTCCGGCGGCCGCCTCGTAGCGCCCCGCTTTGGCGTGGATGAGGGCGCCCTGATAGACTTCGTAGACGGCGAGCATGGGGCGGAGCGTGATGGAATCGTTGTGGGGCGAGCGACTTGAGACCCGTCCGATACTATCAGGCCGGTTCCAGGGCCCGCTATGCGCCCGGCCTCGTGTCGCGGTTTTCTTCCTTTGAGCCGGATGCAGCCCGAAGCGGGGAGGGCGGCTTCGCCGAAGCCCCGCCTTGTCGGCATCGACTTCGACAATACTCTCGTCGACTATGCCGAGGCCTTCCGCGTCGTCGGCATCGCCATGGGGCTCCTGCCGGACGGTTTCGTCGGCGACCGGGTGAGCCTGCGCGCGTTGGTGCGCGCGAGCGCCGCCGGCGAGCAGGGTTGGCAGCGCCTGCAGGCCCGGGTCTACGGGCCCGATATCGACCTTGCGCGGCCCATGGCGGGTATCGGGGGCTTTCTCGCGCATGCCCGGCGGGCCGGGACGACAGTGGCGGTGATCAGCCATAAGACGCGCTATGCCGAGCAGGATCCGGAGGGTGTCGATCTGAGGATGGCGGCCGCGGCCTGGCTCGCCCGCAGCGGTCTCGGCTTGGCGCCGGATCGCGTCTTCTTTGAGAACACCCGCAAGGCGAAGCTCGCCCGCATTGCGATGCTCGCCTGCAGCCATTTCATCGACGATCTGCCGGAAGTGCTGGCCGACCCGGAATTCCCAGCCGGAGTCGAACGAATCCTGTTCATGGCCGACGGCGCCTCCCAGCACGGCGCCTATGCCGTGCATCGGAGCTGGGAGGACATCACCCACGCCCTATTTGGCGCCTAGCGCCGGCTGTCCGACCGCCTCGGCGGCCTAGTCCTTTCAAATGTGCGGGAAAAGATTTATCTTAGAGAACAGTTGCGGAACCATGGATGCTGCCCCAGCGAGGCTTCGCGTGGGCCGCTCCTAGGTCCGCCTCATCCCGGAGCAACGCATGGCGGCCGAGGCAACTGAAGACCTAGGCGAAGGCGCAGCAGGCGCACCGGAAACGAAGCGGTTTGCCGGTAAAAAACTTATTCTTTTCATTGTATTGCCTCTGCTTTTGCTGATCGGCGGGGCGGCCGGGGTGTTCTTCTCCGGCATTCTCGGCGGCGGGGCGAAGAAGGCCGAGCATGAGGCGACCCACGAGGAAGCGGCGCCGAAGCCGGCGGCAAAGCAGACGGTGTTCTTCGATCTGCCCGACATCGTGGTGAATCTCAACGCCACCAACCGGCGGACCAACTTCCTCAAGATCAGCGTCAGCCTGGAGCTGGAGCAGTCCGGCGACATCGAAGTCATCACCCAGAACATGCCGCGCATCATCGACAACTTCCAAGTCTACCTGCGCGAGCTCAGAATCGACGATCTGCAGGGTTCGGCCGGGCTGTACCGCTTGCGCGAAGAGCTGTTGCGCCGGGTCAACCTCGCCGCGAGACCGGTTCGGGTCCGCGATGTCTTGTTCAAAGAGATGCTGGTGCAATAGGAACAGCGAGCCATGGCGGACAAGGACAAAGGCGGGGACGATCTCGCCGCCCAGTGGGAAGCCGAAATGGGCGCTGGCGCGGCAGCTGGCGGCGGTGGCGGCGGCGACTCCCAGGCGCGGGTGCTGAACCAGGACGAGATCGACAGCCTGTTGGGCTTCGATGCCGAGACCGACCGCGCCACCGACAATTCCGGCATCCAGGCGATCGTCAATTCCTCGCTCGTCTCCTACGAGCGCCTGCCCATGCTGGAGGTGGTGTTCGACCGCCTGGTGCGCATGATGTCGACCTCGCTGCGCAACTTTACCTCGGACAACGTCGAGGTCAGCCTCGACAACATCACCTCGATCCGCTTCGGCGACTATCTGAACTCGATCCCGTTGCCGGCCATGCCCTCGGTGTTCAAGGCGGAGGAATGGGATAATTACGGCCTCCTGGTCGTCGACTCGGCGCTCATCTATTCGGTCGTCGACGTGCTCTTGGGCGGCCGCCGCGGCACCGCGGCGATGCGCATCGAAGGCCGGCCCTACACCACCATCGAGCGCAACCTGGTCGAGCGCATGGTCTCGGTGGTCTTGAGCGATCTTTCGGCCGCCTTCGATCCCTTGAGCCCGGTCACCTTCCGCTTCGATCGCCTGGAGACCAATCCGCGCTTTGCCACCATCGCTAGGCCGGCCAACGCCGCCATTCTGGCCCGCCTCAGGATCGACATGGAGGATCGCGGCGGGCGGCTGGAGCTGATGCTGCCCTACGCCACCCTCGAGCCGGTGCGCGAGCTCTTGCTGCAGATGTTCATGGGCGAGAAGTTCGGCCGCGACTCAATTTGGGAAGGCCACCTTGCAGGCGAGCTCTGGCACACCGATGTTGACCTGACCGCGGTGCTGGACGAGCTGGTGGTGTCGTTGAACGATGTCATCAACTGGAAGGTCGGCAGCCGCATCGTGCTCAACTCGACGCCGCGCTCGACCATTGAGATGCGCTGCGGCGATGTGCCTCTGTTCAAGGGCACCATGGGCCGCAAGGGCGGCTCGATCGCAGTCAAGATCGACAAGCGCGTGCGCCGGCCGCCGGTCGCCGGCTGAACGCTGGGAGCCTTGGGGGTCATGCCGATCGCGCTCATCCTTGATGGTCTGGTCGCGGTGCTGCTGGTGGCGACGATCGTGTACGCCTGGCTGCTCAACCGGCGCTTGGGCGGCTTGCGGGCGCATCGCGACGAGCTGCAAACCACCATCAACCAGTTCACCGAGGCGACCAAGCGCGCCGAGGTCTCGATCCAAACCCTGCGCGCCATCGCCGAACAGAGCGCCAAGGCCTTGCAGGGGCCGGTCGACCGCGCCCAGGCGTTGCGCGACGAGCTCAGCTTCATGATCGGACGGGCCGACGATCTTGCCGGGCGGATCGGGGTGAGCCCGTCGGCGCCGCCGCTCCGCGCCGAGGCGCCGAGGCCGAAAGCCGCCGATCCCCGCGCCGCCGAGCCGGCGTCCCGTCCAGCCGCTGCTCCCGCTGGCCAGGGAGCGCAAACGCCGCGGCCCTCGACCGGCATCCCGTCCTCGGCCAAGGCGGCCGCCACGGCGGCCAATATCGCCCCGGCCCCGGCCCCGGCACAATCGGCTGCTCCCGCGGTCGAGGAGGAGGCTGCCGGCGGGCGCTCCAAGGCCGAGCGGGAACTCCTCAAGGCGCTCCGCGAGCTAAGATGATAGGCCCTCAATGACCAGCCAGATTCGCATTCTGCCCGTCACCATTTTCTTCGCGGCGCTGTTGCTTTCGGTCAAGGTGAGCGATGTTTGGCGCGGCCTCGCCAGCGTCAATACGACGGTGGCGGTGAGCGAGAGCCGGGCCCAAACCGCGCCCCCGGCGCAGCCGACCCAGCCGGTCCAAGCGCAACAGACCGCGCAGCCGCAACCCATCGGCCAGGTGGCGCCGGGGCAGGCGGGTGCCGCCGCCCAGGCGCAGCCGGCCGCACCGGCGGGGGCAGTGGGCCAGGCAAGACCGGCAGCACCGGCCACGGCGGCTCAGCCGGGCGCTCCCGCCATGGCGCCGGGCCAGAAGACGGCCGCCGTCGGCAGCGACAAGCCGCTCGATCCGATCCTGTTCAGCCAGTCGGAGATCGAGCTGCTGCAGAACCTCTCCGCCCGGCGCAAGGAGATCGACCAGCGCGAGCAGGAGGTGAAGGCCCGCGAGGTATTGCTGGCCGCGACCGAGAAGCGGTTGGAGGGCAAGATCGGCGAGCTCAAGGAGGTCAAGGGGCAGATCGAGGAGCTGATCCGCAAGTACAACACTCAGCAGGAAGCCGAGATCAAGCGCCTGGTCACCATCTATGAGGCGATGAAGCCGAAGGAGGCCGCGCGGGTCTTCGATACCCTCGACATCAAGGTCCTGCTTGGCATCATCGAGCGCATGCGCGAGGCAAAATCCTCGCCGATCATCGCCCAGATGGCGCCCGAGCGCGCCAAAGAGATCACCACGCTCATTGCTCGGCGTCGCGAGATGCCGTCGCTCAATCAGTAGCGCGCCGCCGCTTCGCGCGCGCCACCGGCGGAAACGCGTCTCTCACGAGTGATTCTGGGGGTCTTTGGCCCGATTCTCGCATGCGGCTCTATGAAATGTGCCGCAAATGCCTGATAATGCAAGGAGGCTGCGAGGACCGAAGGCGGTTCCCGGCTGGTTTGACGAGCTCCTCGCAATGATCCAGCGCCCAGGTCCGATCCGGCCGCAGATTGACGCGCATGACGACCATGCCGCAGCCGATGCGTATTTGCCGGTACGGGCGTTTCTCAGCCTGTATTTGGTGCTCATTGCCTTTTTCATCCTGTTGACGGCGGTGTCGTCGTTCAACGGCAGCAAGGCCGAGCAGGCGATGGCGAGCGTGCGAGCGGCCTTCCCCTCCAAGCTTGGCTTCGGGGTGCCGGAAGACCACACGACCAGCCTGTTCGTCGAGGCGCAGCGCTCCTACGCCGAGCAGGTCGGCCGTCTCTTAGCGGCGGCGCTGCCGACCGCCAGCCTCGAGCGCCCGCAACGGGGCAATCAGATCGAGGCTTCGGTCCCGCTGGAGGTGCTCTTCCAGCCCGGCTCCGCCGAAATCACCGGTGCCGCCGACGGCCTGCTGCAACAGCTCGTACCCATTCTTGCGGCCAAGAGCGAAGCCGGAACCCTCAGTCTCGAGTGGCTGCTGCCGGACCCGGGGGCCGGCACCGAGCCCGCCAGTCGGCTGATGCTCGGCCGCGCCTCCACCCTTGCCCGTCGCTTGGTGGCGCTGGGCGCGCCGCAGCCGGCGATTGCCGTCGGGCTCGACCCGAAGGCGGGCGACCGGGCGCGGCTATTGTTCTACGCGCGTCCTGCCGACGCGCCGCGGCTCGACTTCAAGGGCCTGTCATGATCGCCAGGCGAGATCGGGGGCTCGAGGCCCTGCTGGCGCCGCCAAAGAGTCGCCCGATTTGGATGGTGAGCTTCATCGACACGCTGTCCTTGGTGCTGTCGTTTTTCATCTTGCTGTTTTCGATGGCGACCCCCGACGTCGAACGCTTTCGCCAGCTGACGGCGACGCTGACCCATAGCCTCGGCACCGCCGGTCTCAGGCTGGAGTCGGCGCCGAGCCCGGGCGTGATCGCGCCCACCGCCGAACGCACGCAGGCGCTCAATCTCGACTACCTCGCGAGCCTGCTGCAGGCACAGGTGGCGCGGGAGCCGAGCTTGTCCCGCGTGGTCCTGCAGCGTCTTGCCGACCGTTTAGTGCTGACGCTACCGAGCGACGTGGTCTTCGCTTCCAATCAGGCGACGCTGACGCCGACCGCGGAGCGCGCGCTCTTCGAGCTGTGCGCGCTGCTCGCCCGGCTCGACAATCGTATCGATGTCCAGGGACATACCGACCCGGCGCCGATCGCCGGTGGGCCTTACGGCGACAATTGGGAGTTGTCGATTGCCCGCGCGGTCGCCGTCCGCGACGTGCTCCGCCGTTCCGGCTATCAGCGTGCGCTCGTCGCGCAAGGACTCGCCGACACGCGCTTTGCGGAGATCAGCGGCGACATTCCCGCCGTGCTGCGTCGCCAACTCGCTCGCCGGGTCGATGTCGTCATCTATCCCGCGGCGGGCGCCCGATCATGACCCGGCGCTCCTGCCTGGCGATTGCCCTTGTGCTCGCCTTAGCCGGACCGGCGCGGGCCGATCCGGTCAAGGTCACCGGCTCCCTCGATGCCACTGGCGCGCATCTTTCCTTCGAATGGCCTTCCCCCGTGCGCTACACCGGCGAGATCATTGACGATCGGCTAATCTTGCGGTTCACCCGGCCCGTGGAGGCCTCATTCGAGGCGGCCTTGGCCGCGACCCAGCGTTACGTGCGCAGCGCCCGGATCGCGGGCGACGGGCGCACCGTCGTCATCGAGCTGGCGCAACCTTCGAGCATGCGGACCGATGCGAGCGATCGGCGCATCACCGTCGACCTCCTCGACAAGGCGACGGCCGCCGCCGCGCCCGCGGCAGCGGCGCGCGCGCCGCAGGCGCAGGCCAATGCCGGCCAAACGACACAACCGACGCCGGCGGCACCGGCGGGCGCAGCGTCCCACGGCCCAACGCCTGGGCCGGTGCAGCCAGCCACCCCTGCCAAGCCAGGGCCGGCCCAGGCCCAAGCCGGGGCGGCGGCGGCAACGCCGCCGAAACCGGCGGACGCAGCGCACGCCCTGGCTCAGCCGCCTCCCGCTCCGGCCACCCGAGCCGCCACGGCTCAGCCACGCTCGCCGGAGCCGGCGCGGCCTGGTCAAGCGACCGCTTCGGCTCCGACTCTGGCGCCTCCCGCGCCTGCGCATGCCGCACGCTCGCCGCCGCCCAAGGCCGGGGAGGGCGGGGCTCCTGCCGTACCGCCGCGGCCGCCCGCAGGCGGCGAGGCGCCAGTGGCGGCGCCGACCGTCGCCGTCACCGCGGCGACCTCGGCCGACACGCCATTGCCGGTTCGCGCCGAAGCGCGTAGCGATGGCATGGCGGTCCGCATCGATTGGCCGGCGCAGGTCTCCGGTGCGGTCTTTCGGCGCGCGGGCTTTCTCTGGGCGGTATTCGATCAAGCGGCAAAGGCCGACATCAAGCCGATTGCCGATGTTCCCCAGCAGCTGATCGCCGGCTTGGAGCAGGTGCCGAGCGCCAGCGGCACGGCAATCCGCATGTCGATCCTGCCGGGGGTCAATCCGCGCATAGTCCGCGACGGCAATGCCTGGGTTCTGGAGCTGCGCGCCGGCGAGATCCGTCCGGATCTGGCGCTGACGGCGCAAATCCAGGCGACTGGCCCGCAGACCGCCCGCGTCTTCATTCCCGCGCAAGAGCCCTCCGACGCGATCTCCATCAAGGATCCGGAGGTCGGCGACGACATCGTCGTCGTGCCGATCGCCCAGCTCGGTCGGGGCATGGACGGGGATCGGGCCTACCCACAGTTCGCGCTTCTCGCCACCGCCCAAGGCCTGGCGGTGGTGCCCCGCTCTGATCGAATCGCGGTCAAATCCTTGCCCGATGGCGTGACGATCAGCGATGCCGAAGGCTTGTACATGACCCCGCCGGAGTCGCTCGCAGGTGCAGGCGAGGAAGGGGCTCCCGGCACCGCTCCATTGCCTGCGGGCCGCGTCTTCGACATGATCGGCTGGCGGCGCGGCGGCCCCACCGACTTCCTGCCGCGCAAGCAGGCTCTGCAGAACCGCATCGCCGAAGCGACCCGCATCACCCGCGGCCAGCCGCGCCTCGAACTGGCTCAGTTCTATTTTGGCAACGGACTTGCCGCCGAAGCGATCGGCTTGTTACGGACCATCGAGGTGGAGGATCCAGACCTCTCCGCCCGCCCGAGCGTGAAGGCGCTCTACGGCGCGTGCAAGTTCGCTCTCGGGCGCCATGTGGACGCGATGAAGGATCTCTCGGATCCGGCGTTGAACGGCCGCAGCGAGATCGAGCTTTGGCGCGCGGCAACCAGCGCCGCCCTGAGCGACTGGGAAACCGCCACCCAGCAATTCACCCGCGCCGGCACCATCCCGCCGGGCTATCCCCGCAATTTCGTGACCGAGATTGCGCTGCTCGGCGCCGACTCGGCGATCCGCAACAAGGATCTCAGGGCGGCCGGCGCCTTTCTGGACGCGGTCAATGACGCCGGTCCCGGTCCGGGCGAGCAGGCGCGGGTCGACTATTTCCGGGCCCGTGTGGTCTCTGCTGCGGGCGATTATGAGACCGCGCTCGAGACCTGGACGCGCCTGGCCGAGGGGCCGGATCGCTGGGCGCGCGTGCGTTCGGCCATGACGCTCATCGATGAAGGTCTCGCCCGCGGCAAGGTCACGCGAGCGGACGCGATCCAGAAGCTCGACAGTCTGCGCTTCGGCTGGCGCGGCGACAATGTCGAGCTCGAGCTCCTCCGCCGGCTGGGAACGCTCTATCTCGAGGAAGGCGACTATCGCAATGGGCTGACCGTGCTCAAGCAGGCCGCCTCCAGCTTCCCCGAGGGGCCGACGACGAGGCAAATCACCGAGACCATGACCGGGGCTTTCAAGAAGCTGTTCCTGGACGGCGCCGCCACCGCCTTGCCGCCGCTGGTGGCGCTGGCGCTTTATGACGACTTCCGCGAGCTGACGCCGCCGGGCAACGATGGCAACGAGATGATCCGCAAGCTCGCCGACCGTCTGGTTTCGGTCGAGCTCCTCGATCGGGCCGGCGGATTGCTGGACCGCCAGGTTCGTGTCCGGCTGCAAGGCGTCGACAAGGCCCGGGTCGGCGCGCAGCTGGCGGTGATCCGGCTCTTGGACCGCAAGCCCGACGCGGCGCTGAAGGCGATCGATGACAGCGGCGCCGACGGCGTGCCGGCGGAGCTGGCGCGCGAGCGCGCGCAGCTGAAGGCGCGCGCGCTGCTCGAGCTCGAGCGGCCGGACGAGGCGCTGCGCTTGCTCGCCGCCGATGACAGCCGCGAGGCGGATTTGCTCCGCGCCGACATCACCTTCCGCTCGCAGAAGTGGAAGGAAGCGGCGCAGGTCTACGCCAGGCTGGTGGGGTCGGTCGATCCGAGTACCGCGCGCTTGGACGGGCCCATGGGCAATCTGGTGCTGAACTGGGCGATCGCGCTCTCGATGGCGAACGACCAAGCGACGCTGGCGACGGTGCGCCAGCGCTTCGCCAGCGCCATGGAGCGGGGACCCTTGCGCGAGGCCTTCGGGCTGATCACCAATCCCTCGGAAGGGGCGCTCAACGACTTCACCACGATCACGCGCCGCTTCCAGGAGCTCGATCGCTACCAGTCCTTCCTCAGCAGCTACCGCGAGCGGCTGAAGAACGAGCAGCTGAGCGCCATCAACTAGACCGTGCCGAAGCTGCGGACAAGCGAGCCCGCGATCAGGTACCAGCCGTCGATCAGAACGAAGAAGATGAGCTTGAACGGCAGCGAGATCAGCGCCGGCGGCAGCATCATCATGCCCATCGCCATCAGCACCGAGGCGATCACCATGTCGATGATCAGGAACGGCAGGTAGATCAGAAAGCCGATCTCGAAGGCGCGCCGGAGCTCGCTGATCATGAAGGCGGGGACCAGGGACTGCAGCGGCGTGTTCACGCCGACCTGGTCGGGCCCGGCCTTCGCCATCTGCTGGAACAGGCTCAGGTCCTGTTCGCGCACATGGGTCATCATGAAGCTGTGGAACGGCTTCACCGTCGCCTCGAAGGCCTGCACCTCGGTGATCTGCTCGTCGATCAAGGGCGCGATGCCGTTGTTGTAGGCCTCGGTGAAGGTCGGCGTCATGATGAAGCCGGTGAGGAACAAGGCCAGGCTCACCAGCACCACGTTGGGCGGGGATTGCTGCGTGCCCAAAGCGAAGCGCAGGAACGACAGCACGATGACGATGCGGGTGAACGAGGTGACCATGATGATGATGCTGGGTGCCAGGCTCAGCACCGTCAGCACGGCCAACACTTGGATGATGCGGCCGGTGCTGGAGCCTCCCGGACCGCCCAGATCGAGATTGAGACTTTGCGCCCAGGCGGCGCCGGCGGCGAGCGCGGCCAAGAGACCGAGCCCGAGCCCGAGGGCGGTGAGGATGCGGGTGCGCCGGCTCACGAGGATGGCTCCTTGCCCTGGCTGGCGATGGCCTGCCCGCCGGCTTGGCTCAAGCTTGCGCCGAAATCCTCGCTCGGCCGGCTGATGCCGCTCTCGACCACGATCTCGCTGGTCCCACCCAGCAGCAGCAGGTGCTCGGTCGAGTCGCGGCGGACGAGCACGAGCCGCCGGCGCGCATCGAGAGCGGCGACCTCGACGACCGCCAGCCGTCCGCTCGAGCGCGGCGCCCCCAGGCGGCCGGCAAGGCCGAAGCGGCGGACGAGCCAGGCGAGCGCGCCAATGAGGCTCAGCACGAACACTAAGGCCGAGAAGAAGCGCAGAAAGTCGAGCGCCGACATCGCTAGCTGCCTGAGCCCGCGCCATAGGCCCGGGCGACGCGGCGCGGGTCGGGCGCCGAGCCGGCAAGCTCAGCCTTGCGCGCCTTGAGCTCGATGCTCAGACGGTCCACCTCCTCGATCATCGCCGCCAGCTCTTGGGCGAGGGCCTTCGCCTCAGGTGCGGGCAGTCGCATGATCGCGCCGCAAAGCGCCTCGGCCGTCGCTTCGAAGTCGGCGAGGTCGACTGGGCGACCGCTGGCGAGCGCGGCGCGGGCCTGCTCGATGCGGGCCTTGGCGTCTCTCAGCTGGCGTTCCACCTCGGCGGCGGTCATTCCAGCCGATCTTCCGGGGCGGGCTCGGCGGGGCGCAGCCGGCTATTGGCCTGGTAGACGTAGGACAGGATCTCGGCGACCGCGGTGAAGGCTTCGATCGGGATCTCGCAATCGATCTCGACCGCGGCCAGGATCTGGGCAAGGTCAGGATCCTCCCGGACCTTCACATTGTGGGCAAAGGCGATCTCGAGGATCTGCTCGGCAACCTTGCCGTAGCCGCGGGCGACCACCTTGGGGGCCGTCTCCGATCCCCAGTCGTAACCGAGCGCTATGGCGAGCTGACGCGGCTGGCGCTTGGGTGGCGGGGGCTCGGGATCAGACACGCAAAAGATCCGGATGCTGGGGTTCTTGAAGCACTATACCGCAAACTCTTGTGATTGGTCATGGGCGCCGTTGCCCTGCCGGCTGGCTTGGCACGACCTTTGCTTCATGGGAGGGCGCGGGGGATGGTCCTCCAGGGGTCTTGGGATACGGCTTTACTGTAGATCGCAATCCCGGTAAATTTAAAATGCTTTTTAGGCAAACTTTGCCGGGTTGGTCGGGAAGGGTATCGTGGATCTGAATAAGATTACGTTGTTTCAGCTGGCCAACAAGCGGATGGGGTATCTGAGCGAACGCCAGCGTGTGCTCTCCGAGAACGTCGCCAATGCCAACACGCCTGGCTTTGTGCCCCGGGACCTGAAGCCGATGGATTTCCGCAACATCATGCGCTCCGAGATGACCCGCCTACAGCCGGCGGTCACCAATACGGCGCATATGACCCGCGCCGCGCAGTCCGGCAGCGTCAGCGAGAAGCGCGACCGCGGCTCCGAAATCTTCGAGACTTCGCCGGACGGCAATTCGGTTTCCCTAGAGCAGCAGATGATGAAGGTGGCGGACACCCAAGCCCAGTACGGACTGACCGCCAATCTCTATCAAAAGCACCTGTCGATGCTGCGCACCGCGATCGGCCACTCGTAGAAGGCGCCGGACCATGGAACTTCTCAATGCGATAAATGTGGCGGCCTCGGGCATGAAGGCTCAGAGCACGCGCCTCAGGGTGGTTTCGGAAAACCTGGCCAATGCCGATACCATGATCGGCGCGGACGGCGTCAATCCCTACCGGCGGCGCCTGGTGAACTTCAAGAACGAGCTCGATCGCGCGTCGGGCGCCAGGCTCGTCAGGGTGGGCGAGGTCGCCCTCGACCGCTCCGACTACAAGATGGAGTACAACCCCACCCATCCCAGCGCCGATCCCGATGGCTATGTGCGCATGCCGAACGTCAACTCGCTGGTCGAGATCATGGACATGCGCGAAGCCCAGCGCAGCTACGATGCGAACGTCACCATGATCGAGAACAGCCGCTCGATGCTGCAGCGCACCGTGGATCTGCTGCGCGCTTGAGAGTAGACTGTAGGCGAGTGGCGGTTCGCGCGATCTCGGGGAGACTCCCATGGTAGTCGACGTCAAGGCGCTGAGTGCGGCGATCCCGATGAAGGCCACCGGCGGCGTCGGTGCGGCCCTGGGCCACACGGCCGGAGGCAAGGATTTCGCCACCTTCGTGCGCGAGGCCGCCGAGTCCGCGATCGGCACCGGCAAGCAGGCGGAGAAGATTAGTATCGCCGGTATCGCCGGCAAGGCGGATCTCCTGGACGTGGTGCAGGCGGTCAGCAATGCCGAGACCACGCTCAGCACCGTCGTGGCAGTGCGCGACAAGCTAGTTGCCGCCTATCAGGAACTGATGCGGATGCCGGTTTAGGCTCGCTTCCCAGCTTCCCTGCGGCCCTCCGATCCCGGCCGCTCTTCGTTCACCGGACCTTAACCCAAGCCGAGCCATCCTAGGTTCGCGGTCGATGCCGCCAGAACCGGCGTCTCGGTCCCACCAGTCTCTGGACGGGAGTGAATAGGATCGCTCCCGATCGGGCGACGACTCACCGGGGGCGGCTCGAGCCGCCTCCGGACCAATTTCCGTCAATCCCGCCTCAGCGCTTCTCGACGTTCCACAGCACGATCCGGCTGCCGAGAAGCACGCCCGAGAGGTTGCTGCGATAGGCCACGGGCTGCACATACTGGCCGAGAGGCACCAGCGGCACGGATTCATAGAAGCGGGCCTGGAACCTCTCGGCGATGGCGCGGCGCGCCTCATTGGTCTCGGCATCGACGAAGGAGCGGCGGATGCGGTCGAGCTCGTCGTCGCAGGGCCAGCCGAACCAGTTCTTGCCGTCGCAGGGCGTCGCCACGAAGGAGTTGCCGACTGGGTTGGAGAGCGACATGGCAAAGCCCGTGGTGTGGAAGATGTTCCAGCCACCGCGGTTCGTCGCCGGCGAGTCCTTGATCGGGCGCCGCGAGATGAGCGTGCTCCAGTCCATGCTCTGGGCCTCGACATTGAAGCCCACCTCCTTCAGCGTCTGCACGGTCATCTGCGAGATGGCGCCGATCACGGTTTGGTCGGTCGGGACCATCACCACCACCGGCTCGTTGGCGTAGCCGGCCTCCTTCAAGAGCTGGCGGGCCTTGTCGCGCTTGGCGCCGGCGGCGGTCCAGTCGCCGAGCCCGATCTTGGTCTCCAAGGGCGAGCCGCAAATGAAGATCGCCCAGCAAGGCTTGCGCAGGCTGGCATCGCCCACGGCCGCCGTCAGATAGGCATCCTGATCCACGGCATACAGCAGCGCCTGGCGCACTTTCGGATTGTTGAAGGGCTGGATCAGGTGATTGGGCCGCATGATCATCTGGTAGCCCAGGGGATTGACCACCTGGATGACCACGTTCGGATTGCCGCGCAAAGTCGCCAAGAGGTCGATGTTGGGATTCTCGAGGTAATCCACCTCGCCCGAGCCCAGCGCCTGGGCGGCGGTATTGGCATCGGGCAGGATGCGCCACTCGACCCGGTCGACCTTGACCACCTTGCCGCCGGCGAGATGCTCGGCCGGCTCCGAGCGGGGTACGTAGGCGGCGTTCTTGCGGTAGACGACCTTGCTGCCCGGAACCCACTCCTCCTTGACGAAGGCGAACGGCCCGGAGCCCACCGCCTCGGTAAAGGCCGTGTTGGGGTCGGTCAGCGCATCCTTCTCGCGCATGATGAAGGGCGGATTGATCGGTTCGGTGACGGAGGCGATCAGGGGCGCGAAGCGATCCTTCATGCGGATCTCGAATGCGAGTGGTCCGGTGGCGACGACGTCGCTCACATGCTGGAACGGGTCTTGTCCCGCTGGCACCTTGATGCCCCACCGCTTCAGCGAGGCAACGGCGTCCTTGGCTTCGACCGGCGTTCCGTCATGCCACTTCATGCCGGGCCGGAGCTTGAAGCGGTAGACGAGCCCATCCGGGCTTGCCTCATAGCTCTCCAGCATCTGCGGGCGCGGATCCATCTTGGCATCGGGCGCCAACAGGAAGTCGTAGATCATGTAGCCGTGGTTGAGCGTGGTGCCGGCGGTGGTGAAGATCGGATCCAGCACCCGGAGATCCGCATCGGGCACGTAGCGGATGACCGAGTCCGCAAAAGCCGCCGGTGCCGCTGCCAGCGACAACGCCAAGCTCAGCACCGCCAAACTCGGAGATCGATTGCCCCGATCCTTCGTTCCACGCATGACCGCCTCCCTTATATTTTCCCGGGAAGAGTGGTCCCGTCGGTCATGGGAGGCAAGGCGGATCCTTCGCGCCAGGCGCTCCCGGCACGCTTCAAGCCAGTGCCGAGGGACGGGGGCTGGTCTCGGCGATCTGGATCAGTTCGCGAATGAGCCGATCCTGCATGGTTCTCAAGGGAGCCTGCGCCGACGGCTCGCCCCACAGATTGCTGAGCTCATGGGGATCCGCAACCAGATCATAGAGCTCTCCCCATGCGACTCCGTCATAGACGGTGAGGCGATAGCGCTCCGTCAGCAAGGTCCGCGCGCGCACGCGTTTGGGAAAGCCCATATAGACCCGCTGGCCTTCCTCCTCGATGACCATCGCGTCCCGGAAGCGCTCGTCTTCGCCGCGGATCACGCGAGTGAGCGAAGCGCCGTGCATACCGTTGAATGGCGCGAGCCCGGTCCGCTCCAGGATCGTGGGCGCGATATCGATGGTACCCGCCATAGCACCCCGGCGCCTGGTCCCTCCTGGCTCGGCCGGCTCTGCCCAGATGAACGGCACGCGGATGATCGACTGATAGTGGAGCGGCCCCTTGAGCAGGAGTTGATGATCGCCCATGAAGTCGCCGTGATCGGAGGTGAATATCACCACCGTGTCCGCTGCGAGCCCAAGCGCGGTCAGGCGCGCGAGAATGCGGCCGATCGCATCGTCGATCATGGTGATCATGCCGTAGGTCAACGCGATCGCCTCGCGCGCTTCGCGTTCGCTGCAGGCAAACAAGGCCGGCGTGGTGGCCAATCGAGTGCCGGCATCGCGCTCGTCCAGGAGCCATGCCAGATGCGGCGGTGCCTGCCCTCGATCGAAATGCCAGCTCGGCGGCAGCGCCACGTCGGCGGCCCGGTACATGTCCCAGTAGCGCCCGGGTGGGGTGAATGGATGGTGCGGATCGGGAAACGAGCATTTGAGGAGGAACGGGCGGTCGGGCGTACGGGCGAATTCCTCCAGGCGCTCGATCGTCTTCAGGGCGACATAGCTCGTCGGATAGAGCGCCTCGGGAATGCGTGTGCGCCAAGCCTGCGGCACGACGATGTCGGGCGCGGGCAAGGCGTTTTCGGCTCCGCGCAATTCCTCGGGATGGGGGTGGCGCTCGGCGAGCCATTGGGTGTAGTGCCCATCGACCTGATCGCCATGCTCGATCGCCAGATCGACCGCCTCGAAGCCGTAATAAGGCAGATCCATGTGCCGACGCGGGTCCTTGCGCCAGCGCTGGGCGAATTCCTGGTCGTAGCGGCCGGGCTCCGGCGCGCTCGCCTCATCGAGGCGCGGCGGCGGCCTCTTCAAGGCGCTGTCGCGCGCATCGGGCACCAGGGGCGGTCTCTCCCACATGTTCTGCAGATGCGACTTGCCGACCATCGCCGTGCGATACCCATCCGCGCGCAAGAGCTCGGCAAAGGTCGTGGCGCGCAAGGAGAGCGGGATGCCGTTGTGACGAACGCCGTGGGATGACGGCATCCGTCCGGTCATCAAGCTGGCGCGATTGGGCATGCAGATGGGAGTGGCGACGTAGAAGCGGTCGAAGGTGAGGCCGCGGCGCGCCAGAGCATCGATATGCGGCGTCTTGACCATTGGATTGCCATAGCAGCCGAGATGATCCGCCCGCTGCTGGTCGGTCATGATCAAGAGGAAGTTCGGTCGCCCCATCGCTCCCGGCTCGTCTGGTTACCGACGGCGCGGCCGCTCACGCCGCCTTGCGCACCGTGCTGGCCAAGGCATGGTCGAGGTCGCGGATAAGATCGTCGGCGGTCTCGAGGCCGATCGACAGGCGAATGACGTCGGGACCGGCGCCTGCCGCCTGCTTCTGCTCGTCCGAGAGCTGCCGGTGGGTGGTGGAGGCGGGATGGATGATGAGCGAGCGCGTGTCGCCGATATTGGCGAGATGCGAGAACAGCTCGACGGATTCGACCACCTTGATGCCCGCCTCATAGCCGCCCTTGACCCCGAAGGTGAAGACCGAGCCGGCTCCTTTGGGCAGATATTTCTTGGCCAGCTGCTGATAGGGGCTGGATGCGAGCCCGGCATAGGAGACCCAGGCCACCTGCTGGTGTCCCTCGAGGAAGGCCGCGATCTTCTGCGCATTGGCGATGTGCCGTTCCATGCGCAAGGCCAGCGTTTCGATGCCGGTGATGGTGAGGAAGGCGTTCATCGGCGCCATGGTCGGTCCGAGATCGCGGAGCGCCATGGCGTGGCCGTAGATCGTGTAGGCGAGGTCGCCGAAGGTCTCGTAGAAGTTGAGGCCGTGATAGGCCGGCTCCGGTGTCGTCAGCGAAGGGAACTTGCCGTCCTTCCCCCAGTCGAACCGGCCGGAATCGACCACCATGCCGCCCATGGCGTTGCCATGTCCGGAGAGGAACTTGGTGGTGGAATGCACGATGAGGTCCGCACCCCATTCGAATGGCCGGCAGAGATAGGGTGTCGCCATGGTGTTGTCGACGATCAGGGGAATGCCCGCTTCCTTGGCGATCTTGCCGAGGGCCTCCAGATCGGAGATGACGCCGCCGGGGTTCGCCAGGCTTTCGCAGAAGATCGCCTTCGACTTTGGCGTGAGCGCCTTCTTGAAGCTCGCCGGGTCCTCGCTCTCCGCGAACCGGACGGTCCAGCCGAACTTGCGGAAGGTGCGGCTGAACTGGGTGACGGAGCCCCCGTAGAGGCGCCGGGAGGAGACGAACTCGTCGCCGGGTTCCATCAGCGGATAGAAGGCGAGAACCTGCGCCGAATGCCCCGATGCGGTGGCGGTGCCGCCGCGGCCCCCCTCGAGGCTGGCGATCCGCTCCTCCAAGACCGCGGTCGTCGGATTGGTCAGCCGCGAATAGATGTAGCCGAAGGTCTGCAGGTTGAAGAGCGAAGCCGCGTGGTCGACGTCGTCGAACACATAGGCGGTGGTCTGGTAGATCGGCGTCGAACGCGCCCCGGTCGTCTTGTCGGGGGCGGCACCCGCATGCACCGCCAGGGTCTCGAAGCCGTATTTCTCGCTCATCGTGCTAGTCCCTCCTGCGCTTGGCGGTGATCACGCCGGAATTGATGCCGTGCCAGCCGAGCTCGCCCGACAATCGGCCATATTCGATCTTCGGACACCGGTTCATGATGACGGTCAGCCCGGCCGCCTCCGCCTTGGCCGCGGCCTCGTCGTTGCGGACCCCGAGCTGCATCCACAGCACCTTCGCCCCGATCTTGATCGCGTCATCGGCGATCGGCGGCACTGCCGCGGACGCCCGGAACACATCGACCATGTCGACCGGCACGGCGATGTCGGTGAGCTTGGCGACCGCCTTCTCGCCCAGGATCTCCTGGCCGGCGACCCCTGGATTGACCGGGATCACCCGGTATCCCTTGTCCTGCAGGTATTTCATCGCGAAGTAGCTCGGCCGGTTCCAGTTGCTGGAGGCGCCGACCATGGCGATGGTCTTCACCCGCCGGAGGATGCCGCGAATATGCGCGTCTGCGTAGCTGTCGTGATCCATCGGCATTGTCGTGCTGTCTGAGGCTGGTAGGATGCGGCCCGCGCCGCACCTCGTATATATGCCGACTTGGAGAGTGGAGCCAGCGATGACCGAGCGGGTCCAACCGCCGATCGCCGAGCCGCGCGGGCCCGGCCTGGCGCCCCCGCCGGGCGCCGTCGACTGCCATGCGCATGTCTTTGCCCCCGAGGGGGTGTTGCCCTATGCCGAGCGGCGCCCCTATACGCCTGCCGCCGGGGTGGACCTCGCGGCCTATACCAATATGCACGAGGCGATTGGCATCGACCGCGGCGTGCTGGTGCATTCCAACATCTACGGTCCCGACAACCGCGTCAGCGTGGACGCCTTGGTGCGCGCGTGGCCGCGCCTGCGCGGCATCTGCCTCTTGCATCCGGATGCCTCGCGGGGCGAGCTCGCGCGGCTGGCGGGCTGCGGCATGTGCGGGCTCCGGATCAATCTCGAATTCCCGGGAGAGATGACCCAGGCCGATGTCGAGGCGATGGCGGCGCGGCTCGCGGCCGTCGGCTGGCATCTGCAGATTCTGGCAGCGGCGCCGAAGCTGGCGGAGATGGCCGATCGGCTGGCGCGCCTGCCGATCGACGTGGTCGTCGATCACATGGCGCTCATGCGTCCGGAATATGGCCTGAACGAGCCGGGCTTCGTCTCGCTCCTGCATCTGCTGGCGACCGGCAAGGTTTGGGTCAAGCTCTCCGCACCTTACTTTGCCGACAGCGGTCCGCCGTGGAAATGGGCCCACAAGGTGGCACGGGCCCTCATCAAGGCCCGGCCCGACCGCATGCTCTGGGGCACCAACTGGCCTCACCCCCTGGCCGATCCCATTCCCGACGACGGCGCCCTCGTCGACTGGATCAATCTCGCCGCTGGCGAGGATGCCATCCGGCGGGCGATCTTCGTCGACAATCCGGTCAAGCTCTACGGGTTCTGAGCTCAGCCTAGTTCCGGATACCCTTGCTTGATGGCAGCCTGCTCGATTCTACCGATCTCCTCATAGGCGCCCTCGGGGATGAGCTCGGCGCCGGCCAGGAGCAGGGCATCGCGGCAGTCTCGGAGCCGGTCGTCGGCGCAGGCGTTCATCAGCCCGGCGCGATAGCGCGCGAGTTGTTCGGGGTCGGCGCCGCCAGCCGTGACATAGGGCAGGCTCGGCGTCGGCGGGCCTTCGGCGACGACGCGCAGGCCAGCAACCAATTGCGGCCGGTGGCGTTTGCCGAGCGCATAGGTGACGCAGTCGATGGCGGCGAGATCGGCCCTGCGTTGCTGCACCGCCAGCAGGCTGGCGACGTGGCTGCCGCTCTCGAAGCTCCGCGCGAGGAACCGGCCACCCCGTGCGTGCGGCGCCAGCATCGCCCGCAGCACATTGTAGCCGGAATTGCTGTCGCGGCTGTTGTAGGCGGCGACCGCGCCCCTGAGATCGGCGAGCGTGCGGGCGGGATGATCCTCGCCGACGACGACCAGGCTCCGGTGGCTGGACCCCTCGCAACCGGGAGCTGTATAACAGGGCGTGGCAATGACCGTGAGCAGACCGCGGAAGTCGTGGGTGAGCGGATAGCCGCAGGTCTGGGCCAAGCACAAATCAGGTCGGCGCCATGGTGCGCGATGGTCCGCATCTTGGCTCAATCGATCGGGAACCGGTGTCACGCCCTGCCGCCGCAAATGCCGAGCCAGGCCGCTCCACCACGCCTCGAGCGCGCCGCGAAACTCCGCTAAATCATACATGCGCAGGCTGGCGACGGACATGGAGCGGCCTTGAGCGGAGGCGCAGCATTGCGCGGTTGCGGCAGTCACGATAATTATCACGGGAATGGGCGAGACGCGGTTGCCTGATGCGGCTTTGCCGCTATGGCGTCGGATCGAGCTGCCGACCTGGATGGTCGCGGCAACGATCTATGGCGTCTGGGGCTTGGCCACCTGGAATCACGCGGCGTTGCCCTGGTGGCTGTTGGCCCCGGTCGGCGGCTACCTCGTTGCCTGGCACGGCTCGCTCCAGCACGAAGCCATTCACGGACATCCCACACACCGTCGCTGGCTTAACACGCTCGTCGCCTTCCCGCCGCTCGGTTTGTGGTTCCCGTTTGCGATCTATCGCGAGACGCACCTCGTCCACCACCGTGATCGCTATCTCACATGCCCGATCAATGACCCCGAGAGCTACTACGTGGACGCCGATCGCTGGGCCGGCATGGGCGGGGTGGGGCGCGGCCTGCTCAGGCTCTTGAACACCCTAGCCGGCAGGCTCGTGCTCGGACCGCCGGTGGTGGCGGTCCGCTTCTGGTGGGCCGAGCTCAAGACGATCCTCGCCGGCGACCGCCAGCGGCTGGGAACCTGGCTCCTTCATATTCTTGCCGTCGCTGCGGTGCTGGCATGGGTGACCCTCATCGCCCGGATGTCGCTCGCGCGTTATCTCATCTTGTTCGCCTATCCCGGCCTCATGCTGACGCTGCTTAGATCCTTTCACGAGCATCGAGCCGTAGCTGCTGTCGCAGAGCGCACCGGGCTCGTCGAAGCGGGGCCGGTCTTTGCGCTCCTCTACCTCAACAACAATCTGCACGCGCTGCATCATGAGGATCCGTCGCGCCCCTGGTACGAGCTGCCGGGAGTCTATCGGCTCCGCCGCCAGGCGCTCATCGCCGGCAATGACGGCTTCGTCTTTCGGGGCTATGGCGAGGTCGCCAAGAACTACCTGTTCTGGGCCCGCGACACGCCGGTGCATCCGCCGGCGGTCATCTCCTAAGCCTTTGCCGCCTTGCGGCGCGCCATGTAATCCTTGAGCGCCTCGCCGATGGCGGGATCCAGGCTCGGCTGGCGATATTCGGCCAGGAGCCGCTTCCACAGCGCGTTCGCCCGCTCGAGGGCGGTGCGGCTGCCGGCCTCGCGCCAGGACTCGTAGTTGCTCCAGTCGGCGAGGATCGGGGCGTAGAACGCGGTCTCATAGCGCGCCAGCGTGTGCGCCGCACCGAAGAAATGCCCGCCGGGTCCGACCTCGCGCATGGCATCGACGGCAAGCGTCGCCTCGCTCACCTCGATCGGCTCGGCGAACGACGCCATCATCTGCAAGAGCTCCGCATCCATCATCATCTTCTCGAAGGACGCGCAAAGACCGCCTTGCAGCCAGCCCGCTCCATGCAGCATCAGATTGGCATGACCCATGAAGGCCGCCCAAACCGACATCATGGATTCCCAAGCGGCTTGCGCGTCGGGCGTGTTGGCGGCGTTGGCGTTGCTCGACCGGTAGGGAATGCGATAGCGCCGCGCGAGCTGGCCCCCAGCGAGCGCCGCCTTGGCGTATTCCGGCGTGCCGAAGGCCGGAGCGCCGGATTTCATGTCGACGTTCGAGGTGAACCCGCCATAGAGGATGGGCGTGCCGGGGCGCACGATCTGGCTGAAGGCGATGACGGCGAGCGCCTCGGCGTTCTGCTGGGTGAGCGCGCCGGCCAAGGTCAGGGGCGCCATGGCACCGGCGAGCGTGAAGGGTGTCACGGCGATTGCCTGGCCCGCGAGCGCCATCTCGGTCAGCCCGTCCAGCATCGGTCCGTCGACGCGGAGCGGCGAGGAGGTGTTGACCACGGTGAAGAGGCCGGGCTCCCGCTGCAGCGCATCCTTGCTTACGCCGCGACCGATCGCCAGCATCTCAATCGCATCTAGAATGCGCTGGCGTCCCAGCGCATAGGGATGCCACACCCGATCGCTCAAGGTGATGTTGGCATAGTAGCAATCGAGGTGACGCGTATCCGGCGGCAGGTCGATCGGCTCGACCGGATAGCCGCCGATGAGATGCACGATGTTGAGGCTTTGCGCCAACCGGATGAAGTTGCAGTAGTCCGGATAGTTGCCGTTGCGCCGTCCCTGATCCAAGTCCATCGCATAGGGCGCGCTCGCCACGGTGGCGAAGTTGATGTGATTGTCGCCAAAGACGAGGCTTCGCCCGGGATCGCGCGCATGGAGCGTGAACGATGGGGGCACCGTCTTCAGCTTCTCCAGGATGAGGCCGCGATCGAAGCGCACCCGCTTCGAGCCCTGGGTCACCTCGGCGCCGGCTGCTTTCAAGAGGGCAAGCGCTTCATCGGAGAGGAAGTCCATGCCGAGCTCCTCCAGCACCTGGAGCGAGGCGTCGTGGATGCTCTCGATGGCATCGGCGCTCAGCACTTCGATCGGTCGATAAGGATTAACGACGGCCCGCCAGGCCGGCTGCTGAAAGCCCGAGGATCGCTCCGCGGTGCGGTCCGGCCGTCGCCGCGGCCGGTCGCGCCGTCCCGGGCCGGCCGGGGTCTCGCTGGACGGCTGATCCGCTGACATGCTACCTCACGGGTTCCGTTCAGGAGAGAAAACAGGCGGCCGCCGGCAAGCTAGTCCGGTGCGCTTGCCGTGTAAACGTTGTGAGGACAGGAGGGGAGTTTGAGCGTGGCCAAGGGGAGCGAGACGATGACGAACGCGGTGCCGAAGTCGGTCGACTATGTCGTGGTTGGCGCCGGCATCCACGGCCTCTCCACGGCGTGGCACTTGGCCATGGAGCTCGAGGCCAAAGGCAAGGGCTCCGGAGCCGATGTCGTGGTCTTGGACAAGACCGGGGTCGGCGCGGGCGCTTCAGGCATTGCCTGCGGCTGCGTGCGCAACCTCTACATGACCGAGCCCTTGCACGCGATCCTGAGGCACTCCGTCGACGTCTGGAGCTACGATCCCGTCGCCTTCGGCTTCCAGCAGGTGGGCTATGTGTCCGCCGGCGAGGCGAACCAGGCGGAGGACTACGAGCGGCTCGCTGCAAGCCAGAAGCGCGTCGGCTATCACTCCGAGGTGCACCATGGCAAGGATGCGAAGAAGTTCCTGCGCAACATCTGGCCCGACTTCAAGACCGACGGGATCGACGTCGTGCTGCACGAGAAGATCAGCGGCTATGCCGGCACCCGCCAGGCGGTGAGCGGGCTGGCGCAGAAGTGCAAGGACCATGGCGTGCGCATCCTTGCCGGGATCGAGGTTGAGGGCTACGACACGACCAACGGCAGGGTCTCCGCCGTGCGCACCAACAAGGGCGACATCCGCTGCGACGCGGTCATCTGGGGCCTCGGCGCCTGGACCCCGAAGCATTGGGCCATGCTCGGCAAGGCCGACACCATCGAGGCCCGCTATGCCGACGGCGAGGCGCAGAAGAAAGACATGTGGACCTATTGGCGCCTGCTCGAGGGCGAGGTCTACACCCCCGACTTCACCTACCGCACCGCGGAGGACCGCGACCCGCCGGTGCTGCACGTGGAGCTCATGAACACGCCGCTCATCGACCAGATGACCGGCAAGGAGCTCTCCGACAACGTCTACATCTACTGGAAGAACGGCGCCGAGCGCATGGACCGGCCCGGCATCCAAGGCGGCACCATGCCGATCAAGATCGGACCGAAGGCGGCAACCGATCCCTATGGCCACGCCAACGATGAGTACCAGGCGGATGCATGGTTCGCGGACTACATGACCTCGGCCATGGGACAGCTCATGGGGCGTTTCCAGAAGTGCCGGCCGCACTTCCGGGAACGCCGCAATGGCGGCGTCGGCGCATTCACGCCGGACAACGTTCCGATCTTCGACTGGGTGGCGCCGAACGTCTACATGATCGCCGATTCAAACCACGGCTTTAAGATGACCGGCGTCGGCAAGCTGGTTGCGCGGATGATGGTGGGCGGCAACCGCGTATCGGAGCTCTTGCCGTTCGCCCTTGACCGGTTCCAGAAAGGTAAAACTTTCGGCAAATCCAATAGTCATTGTCCCTGGGTGTAGTTCGAGAAGCCCTGGGGAGAAGATTTCAGCTGCTAAGGCGACAACCTACCTTTCGCTTTTCAATGCGGGCGACTAGAGTACCGCCAGACTAGAACGGTGGGAGGCGGGCCATGAGCGTCGGCGGAGTTTCCACGGCGAACGCATTTCAGCCCCGTGTGACCCAGGTGCCGGCAGGCCTTGGGCCGGGCGTTCCCCCGCAAGCGCAGGGACAGAACGGGGGCCAGGGCGCCAATCAAACCCAGGGTACGAACCGTACACAAGGCGCCGGTCAGAACCAGGGCACCAACCAAACCCAGGGGACCAATCGCGCGCAAGGCGCTGGCCAAACCCAGGGCACCAACCAAACCCAGGGGACCAATCGCACGCAAGGCGCTGGCCAAACCCAGGGCACCAACCAAACCCAGGGCACCAACCAAACCCAGGGCACCAACCAAACCCAGGGCACCAACCAAGCCCAGGGCACCAACCAAGCCCAGGGCACCAACCAAGCCCAGGGCACCAACCAAATCCAGGGCACCAACCAAACCCAGGGCACCAACCGCACCCAAGGCACCGGCCAGACCCAAGGTAATAATCAGACCCAAGGTGGCAACCAGGGCCAAGGGCAGACGGGCGGGCAAGGGACTCCTGGGGGCGCGCAGCAGGCGGGCCAAGGAACGCCGCCGCCCAATGGCGGGCGGGGCCAGCTCCTCAACCTACACGCCTAGACCACGCGCCGATGGTTGGCGCCGCCGAAGCGGCGCCCCAGACGCTCGCGTTTTGCCCTAGCATGACGGCGCCCTTTAGCTGCGGCGTCTCAGCAGCCATCAGGCCGCGATAGACGTCGAGGCAATCCCTCCTCGCCGGGCGACGGCGAGGGAGCGATCGCGCGTCTTCCGGTCAGTCGTCGGAAACCGGGGACGGAACCGCGCCCGCCGGCGCACCGAACACCGGCGCCATGCGGCCGAGTTCGGCCATCGGGATGTGGCAGGCGATGCGGTGGCCGGAGGGAGAGCGCTGCTCGGCCGGGCGCTCCTCCTCGCAGATCGCCCCGATCTTGCGGTGGCAGCGGGTATGGAAGGGACAGCCCTTGGGTGGGTTGAGCGCGCTCGGCAGCTCGCCCTCGAGCACGATGCGGTTCTGCCGGACGGTCGGATCGGCCACCGGCACCGCCGACAGCAAGGCCTCGGTGTAGGGATGATAGGGCGGGGAGAACACCTCCGCGGTCGTCCCGACCTCCATGATCTGGCCGAGATACATCACCACGACGCGATCGGCGAGATAGCGGACCAGCGACAGGTCGTGACTGATGAAGAGCAGCGTGGTGCCGTGGCGCTTCTGAATGTCCATGAGCAGCTCGGTCACCGCCGCCTGCACCGAGACATCGAGCGCCGAGACCGGCTCGTCCGCCACCACCAGGAGCGGGTCGCCGGCGAAGGCGCGGGCGATGCCGACGCGCTGTTTTTGCCCGCCGGAGAGCTGCCGTGGCCGGCGCGAGGCGAAGGCGTGAGGCAGCTTCACCTGCTCGAATAGGCGGGCGACACGCGCCTCCACCTCTTTCGTATCGCGCACGCCGGCGATCTTGCGGATGACGCGGGCGATCTGGCTGCCGACCGAGAAGCTCGGATTGAGCGTCTCGTCGGGATTCTGGAACACCATCTGCAGCGAGCCGAGCTGGCCCGCCGAGCGCTTGCCGACCGGCAGCTGCGCCAGATCGATGCCGGCGAAGTCGATGGTGCCTTCGCTCGCGGTCTCAAGACCCATCAGCACCTTGGCGAAGGTCGACTTGCCGCAGCCGGACTCGCCGACGATCGCCAGAGTCTGGCCTTGGTGCGCGCGGAAGCTGAGGGCTTCGTTGGCTTTGACCGTGCGCGAGCCGTGGCCGGAGATGAGCGCGCCGATCGAGCGGTCGCGGACGTCGTAGTGCTTGCTGAGATTGCGGATCGCCAGCACGATTTCCGCTTCCGAGGCTGGCAGCCTGCCGCCCGCGAGATTGGCGGGGCTCTCGGCTTCGAGCTCGCGCCAGCGCAGGCAGCGCACCTCGTGGCCGCTTTGGATGGGCTCGAGAGCGATCGGTTCGGCGTCGCAGCGGCCGGCGACGAACGAGTCGCAGCGAGGCCCGAAATAGCAACCCTGCGGCCGCTCCGAGGGCAAGGTCACTTGTCCGCGAATGGGAACCAGCGGCCGGGCGGTCTTGTCCGCGGTCGGCAATGGGATGCAGCCGAACAGGCCGCTCGTGTAGGGATGCCGCGGCCGCGCGAACACTTCTTCGATGGTGCCGGACTCGACGATCTGCCCGGAATACATGACCGCCACCCGGTCGCAGACTTGCGCGATCAGCCCGAGATTGTGCGAGATGTAGAGGAGGCTGGTGCCGAAACGCTGCCGCAAGCCGGCAATGAGCTCGACCACGCCCGCCTCGACCGTCACGTCGAGCCCGGTGGTCGGCTCGTCCAGGAGCAAGAGGGCGGGGTTCGCGAGCAGCGCCATGGCGATCACCACCCGCTGCTGTTGTCCGCCGGAGAGCTGGTGCGGGTAGGCGGCCATGATGCGGTCGGGATCGGGCAGGTTGACGTCGGCCAAGAGCTGCCTCGCCCGGGCGCGGCCCTCCGCCGGACTGGCGCCGGCGTGATAGATCGGCACCTCGGCGAGCTGCTCGCCGATCGTCATGGAGGGATTGAGAGCCGACATCGGCTCCTGATAGACCATGGCGATGCGGGCGCCGCGGATCCGGCGCAGCTCCTCCGGCGAGAGGCTCGCCATGTCGCGGCCGTTGAACAGGATGCGTCCGCCGACGATACGCCCGGCGCGGCCGAGGTAGCTCATCACCGCATAGGCGATCGTCGATTTGCCGCAGCCCGACTCGCCGACGAGGCCCAGGCTCTCTCCCGGCCACAGCTTCAGGGACACATTGGTTACCGCCGGCATCTCGCCGGCGCGCACGAAGTAGGAGAGCGACAGAGCGTCGAGCTCGAGCAGCGGTATTGCGGATTCGGTATCGACCATCAGTCTCTCAGCGAGACCTCGCGCAACCCGTCGGCCAGCAGATTGAAGCCGAGAATCAGCGAGGATATGCCGATGCAGGGAAAGATCACCATGTGCGGGAAGGCCATCGCCATCTGACGGGTCTCGTTGATCATGCCGCCCCAATCCGGAGTCGGCGGCGGCAGGCCGAGGCCGAGGAAGCCCAAAGTTCCGATGGTGATGACGACGTAGCCGAGGCGGAGGCAGGCATCGACGATGAGCGGTCCGCGGGCATTCGGCAGGATCTCCACCAAGAGGATGTACCACAGCGCCTCGCCGCGGAGCTGCGCGGCGGATACATAGGCGCGGTTGCGCAGGTCGAGGACCAGGCCGCGCACGATCCGCATGCAGCCAGGGGCGCTGGCAAAGGTGATGGCGATGACGATGTTGACGCCGGACGCGCCGACGGTGGCGATGATGATGATGTAGAGGACGAGCACCGGGAACGACAGGATGATGTCGCCGAGGCGCGACAACAGCTCGTCGATCCAGCCGCCGCGGTAGCCGGCGACCAGACCCATGACGATGCCGACGACATAGGCGCAGAAGGTGGCGAGCGGCGCGTAGGTCAAGACCGTGCGCGTGCCGAAGATCATGCGCGAGAGGAGGTCGCGACCGATGTGATCGGTCCCCAGCCAGAACACCCCGCCCCCCGGGGCCGGATCGCCGGGCATGGCGAAGGGGACGAGCGTGGCGGTCGGGCTGAACGGCGCCAGCCACGGCGCCAAGACGGCGACCAGCACCCAGAAGGTGATGATGCCGGCGCCGATCATGCCGACCGGACTCTCGCTCAGCAGCGACAGCACCCGCAAGATGCGCACCGGCAGCGAACGACGTAGGGGCCGGGCCAGGGTCGCGGTCACTGGAAGCGAATCCTCGGATTGAGGAAGGTATAGCCGACATCGGCGATGGTCTGCGTCGTCACCGCGACGAAGACCGAGACCATGGCGCAGGCCTCGATGAGGTAGATGTCCTGGTTCAGCGACGCCTCCAGCAGCGTCGCGCCGAAGCCCTTATAGGCAAAGAAGAATTCGACGACGATCACGCCCGACAAGAGCCAATTGATCTGCAGCATGATGACCGTGAACGGCGCAATCAGCGCATTGCGCAGCGCATGCCTGAGAATGACCCGCCAGTAAGGCAGGCCCTTGAGGATTGCGGTGCGGATATAGGGCGTGGTCATGACCTCGGCCATGGAGGCCCGGGTCATGCGCGCGACATAGCCGAAATCGTAGAGCACCAGGGCCGCGACTGGCAGCACCATCTGGTTCAGCCGCCAACCCTCGGACATGGTGGACGTGCCCGGGAGCCATCCAAGCCAGAAGACGAAGGTCGCGGTCAGGAACACCGCCGAGGCGAATTCAGGAACCGAGGTGGTGACCACGCCGGCAACCGTAATCGATCTGTCGAGCTTCGAGCCCTCGCGCATGCCGGCGAGCACGCCGAGGCTCAAGGACAAGGGCACCATGACGGCGAGGACGGACCCGGCGAGGATGCCCGTATTCGCCAACCGCGGCCACAGGACTTCCGCGACCGGCACCTTGAAGCGGATGCTCGGCCCGAAATCGCCGGTCATGAAGTGGCCGAGCCAACTCAGATACCGTACGTAGAAGGGACGAAAATAGCCGTTCTGCTCCAGCCAGAGCTGGCGCTGCTCGTCATTGGTGTAGGGGCCGAGCACCTTCTGCGCGACCGTGCCGGGCGAGATTTCCATCAGGAGGAAGACGAGCACCGACACGGTGATCATGGTCAGCGCCATGAGGCCGAGGCGTCGGGTGATGAAGATCAACATGGCGAGAAAGCTTCTGCGCCGACGAGGCGGCAGCCGCCGGGTCGCCGGCGGCCTGTGAGGCCGGCGCGCATTGGCGCCGGCCTCATGGCAAGACGCGTTTTCAGGCCAACCACACCTTGTTCATCTGGTGGTAGTTGGTCGGATGCAGCTTGTAGTCCTTCACCCGCTCATGGGTGGAGGAGAATATCGAGCGCCACAGAGGCTGCGCGATGATCGCGTCGTTCTGCAGCGTCTTCTCGAGACCCTCCATGAGCTTGCGCCGCTCGTTGGCGTCGAGCGTGGAGCCGGCGGCGTCGAGCGCTTTGTTGAAGGCCGGGTTATCGTAGTGGGTCTCGTTCCAGGGCACGCCGGAGCGATAGGCGAGATTGAGCACCATGACCCCCAAGGGTCGGTGCGTCCAGCCGGTGAATCCGAAGTCGGTCTTGTCCCAGATCTCCCAGTACTGGGTGCTGGGGAGCACGTTGAGCTGGATGCGAATGCCGGCCGGCTTGCAGATCTCGGCAATCGCCTGGCAGGCGGCGAGCTCCCAGGGCGGTTCGCGCTTGAGGTCGATCTTGACATCGATCCCGTTGGCATAGCCGGCGTCGGCGAGCAGCTTCTTCGCCAGCGCATAATCCTGCTTCACCACCGGCAGCTTGAAATACTCCGGATGAATCGGAGCGACGTGGTGATCCTCCGCGAGAGCGCCGCGGCCGCGATAGGCGACCTCCAGCAGCTTCGGGTGATCGAGGCACGCCAAGAGCGCCTGGCGCACCCGCTTGTCGGTGAACGGCTTCTTGTCGACCTGCATGCGGGCGACCGCCGTCTGCGCGGTGATCGCCTCGTGCAGCACGACGTTGGGGATCTTCTTCACCACGTCGAGCTGCTCGACGAAGGTTTCATGGACCATGTCGACCTGGCCCGAGGCCAACGCCGAGAGTCCCGCGGCGGGGTCGTCGCCATGATCGACGTAAGTGATGCTGTCCAGCAACGGCTCATCGCCCCAATAGCCCTGCCGCCTGGCCAGCACGATCTTTTGGCCGACCGTGTATTCCTTCAGCGAGAATGGGCCGGTGCCGATCGGGTTCTTCGACAGGTTGGCGCCCATCTCGTCGAACTTCCGATGCACGATCGCAGTCGGGTAGTTGTAGAGGTTCTCCGGGACCGCGAGCTCGGCGCGGTTCAGGTGCAGCTTGACCGTGTGCGCGTCGACCTTTTCGATCGCGCCCGGGGTCATGCTCTTCGAGATCATCTTCGCCCCTTTGGCGTCGAGCTTACCGGTGTCGGTCGCCGTGACCATGGAGTCGAACAGGCCGAGATTGGACGAGCCCACCTTCGGATCGAGCCAGCGGGTGAAGTTATGAACGACGTCGTCGGCGTTGAACTCATCGCCGTTCGACCATTTCACGCCCTGGCGCAGCTTGAAGGTCCAGGTCTTGAGGTCGGTGGATGCTTCCCACCTCTCGGCGAGGAAGGGGCGGGTGATGTTGTCCGACCCGGTGATGGCCATGTATTCCAGCATGCCGCGCGCGACATTCGACTTCTCCGTCCAGTCGAACTTCGCCGGATCGGTCATCTCCTGGCAGCGCATCGAGCATCGCAGGTTGCCGCCCTTCTTCGGCGTCGCGGTTTGCGCGCGGGCTTCGGGAACGATGGATTGGCCCATGATCTTGCCGGCCATGGCGTAGGCGGCGGGCGCCGAGACGCCCAACAACGTCGCCGTGCGCAAGAACTCGCGCCGGTCTATCTGTTGCTTGCGGAGCTGCTCGGCGAGCTCCGGGATATACGGATGCTGCTTCTCCCTGTCAGACTTCGACATCGTGATCCTCCTGTTTCGTGGCGTCGGCAACCGAGCCTGCGGTCGTCAGGCCGCTCCCGTCAAAATTCCGGGTCCCCATGGCGCACCGATTTGGCGGAGCTGCCCGAGAGTTTCATCACCTCACCCTGTCGATCCGCCCGTATTCGGGCCTTATACGATTATTCATTTGTTTACTTGCGGGTAGCGAGCTTGGCAGCCAGCGCAAGTGCGCGAAAGGGAATGATCGACCCGTTGCCCGGCGACTGTCAAACGCTTTCGGCCCGCGCTTTAAGCCCGCGTCGCCTCGGCCAAGAAGACCATGTCCGTCGCCTGTCCGGCGTCGGTTGCGGCGACGCGTTGCCTCAAGTTTGGGCGATTGGTGGGCCGAGTGGGCGGGGGTCTGCCCACTCGCGACATCGAGCGCGTCCACGGCCATGACCGCGCGCCGCCTGTTCGAGCCGAGCGTGATCCCGTTTCCCGACCCCTGCATCGCGCGGAAGGCGTGGGACAAGGTGCTGGATCCCACGGACGGTCGGCATGTGAAGACGTGGCGCCCGACGGCGAGCACGTCTTAGAGTGGGCTCGTTCGCAGGAGGGATTGATGGAGCCGATCTATATCACTTACCTCAGCGGCCCGGATGTTGCGGCCTTGGCGCTGACCGACGATGAAATTCTGGACGCGATCGAGGGACAGCTCATCGCCCAGGGACGCGGCCAGACGGTGATCGAGCCGCGCATGCATCTGGTTCCCGACGAGTCCGTCCATGGCCATTTCAACGTATTGCGGGGAGTGGTGAAGCCCCTGGGCTACGCCGGGGTGAAGATCGTCGGGGACTACGTCGACAACTACAAGCATGGGCTGCCTTCGGAGATGGCGCTCTTGAACCTATTCGACCCGATGACGGGCATGCCGAAGGCGGTCGTCGACGCCACATGGATCACCGACATGCGCACCGGCGCCGTCACCGCACTCGGTGCCAATCACCTCGCGCGCAAGAGCGCGCGCGTGTTGGGACATATCGGCGCGCGCGGCACCGCCTATTGGAATGTGCGTCTGATGGACAAGTTGTTCGACTTCGCCGAAATCCGCGTCCATTCGCGCCGTCCGGAGAGCCGGACCGCCTTTGCCGAGCGATTGTCGCGGGATCTCGGCAAGACGGTGATCGCCACCGAGGACTGGCGGAGCTGCGTCGAAGGCGCCGACATCGTGGTCGAGGCCTCGCGTCTGAACGAGCCCGCGCCCTTGCTCAAGACCGCGTGGATCAAGAAGGGGGCCTGCGTGATGCCCTACGGCACGATGAGCGCCGTCGAGCTCAGCTTGACCGACATCATGGACAAGCTGGTGGTCGACGATTGGGGGCAGGTCGGCTCCGGGCCGTTCGGCGCCTTGCGCGCCCATGTCGATGCCGGGAAGCTCAGCCGCGAGACGCTCCACGCCGAACTCTGCCAAATCGTCTGCGGCGACAAGCCCGGGCGGGAGCGCGACGACGAGACGATTCTTTTCTGGCATCGCGGCCTGAGCCTGAGCGACATCGCGCTCGGCGCGGCGATGCTGGAGAAGGCGAAAAGGCTCGGCATCGGCCAGACGCTGCGCTACGCCTGAGCCGCGCCCGCGGCTTGAGCGGTTGCGCGCTTCGCGCATGGCTCGCATGCGGCCCTTGGCCGTGATCACGTTGCCGTGAACCCTTGCGACGTCACCCAAGCGACCCAGATAAGCCTCACGAACAACGGCTCGGCTGACACCGCTCCTGGTGCGGCTGGTCCGCCGAGACGGCGGATGGGTCGATCCCACGCAGGATCGGCGGCTACGCAACGTGACATGAGGAAGGATTGCCGTGCTTCATCTAACGACGCTGCTGGAAGTGCCTGCGCTCCGAAGAACCGGGGTGCATTCGAGTTTGTGGGCCCTGGTCTTGTTCGGTGCCGCCCTGCTCATGGCCGGTGGTGCTGGAGCCGGCGAGATCGACCGCAATCTCGGTTCGATCGCTCCTTTCGAGGATCGGGCCGGCCTGGCCAAGGCGCTGGCCTCGGCGGTGAGCGACGAGGCGATCTGCCTCGGTGTCGCCAAGCAGGGGAACAACGTCGAGCTTTCGCGCAACAGGCGCACCGCCGAGCCGCAGACCGGAATCATTTTCCCCACACTGGTCGATAGTACGACGCCTGGACGCCTGCGCATCGAGCTCGAGTCACTGACCCATGCCGGCTTAATCGAGCTGGCGACGGTCGAAGGGTTCGAGACCTATCGGTTGACCGAGCGGGGCCATCAGGCCTACGACCTCGGACGGCGGGACTTCTGTCTGCGCGGCGTCGAGCTGGCCGGCATCGTCGAGGTGTCCGACCGCCGGCCAGAGGCCGATGGCGGCGTCCGCGGCGCTGCCCTCCAGTTGGCGGAGCTTGCAGGAGATGGCGGCAATGAGGCGCAGCATGAGTCGCAACGCCAAGCCTATGTCGTCTATCGCTATCGTGTCGTCGCGCCGACCGGCTGGGCCCGGAACGCCGGCTTGAAGCGCATCTATCCGGTGCTGAAGAACCTGGACGGCGGCACGGCCGTGGCGCTCATCCGGGAATCGAAGGACGGGTGGAGTCTCGTTGAGACGGTTCCTGTCGCCGGGTGAGCTAGCCCGCATACCAAGTGTCGTCGCTGTAGAACGGGCCGGGGTTTTCCCGGAGCTTCTCGTACTTGCAGAGCTGGGGCTCGGTTCCGAGCGGGGTGGAGACGCCGTTGCGGAATGCCCACTCGCCGCGATCGCTGTTCTCGGCCTTGACGTAGCTGGAAAGAGCGAAGGCGCGGTCAAGGTCCGAGCGGTTCGGCTCCGAGCCATGCACGGTGAGCAGGCTCCAAAGCGCGAGATCGCCCGGCTCCAGCTCGAGATCGACGATGCTTGCCGGGGCGAGCCCGGCCTGGCGCAGCTCCTGGACCTGGGTCTCGCCCTTCATCAGCGGGCCGTCATCCGAAAGGCCCAAATAGCCACTGAGATGGCTCCGCGGGATGACGCGGAGGCAGCCATTCTCCCGCGTGGCCGGGTCGATCGCGAGTCCCGTCGTCACATAGGAGCTCATGAGGTCGCGAAATGCGTCCTTGCGCTCTCGGAACCGCATGTCCTGGTGGAAGCGAAACCCGGTGAGCCCGGCGCCCGGCGGCTTCCAGTGAAACTGCTGGGCGACCTGCTTGATGTCGCGGCCGAGCAGCGGCGAGAGGATTTCATAGTAGCGTGGGTCGCGGCGGAGCGCCTCGAAATACGGGCTGATCCAGGAGAACCAATGGGCCTGCAGGACATAGCGCTTGCCGGCGAAGGACTCCGGCAGGATCTCGAACAGCAGGTTGCGGTCGCGGTAGGTGGTGTGGTGCTTCAGGCCTTCGCGGTAGATCCGCCTGGTTTCGGCTTGCACGTCACGCATTCGCGCCGTGGTGAAGAAACCGCGCACCACGGCGTAGCCCGTCTCCCAATAGTGGTCGACGTAATCGCGGCTCTCATGCGCGACCGCGAGAGCCATGGCTCACGCTTCCGCAGCCAAACGACTATTCGCGCCACACATTGTCGTAGCTCTCGTAGGGTCCGAGGCCGGTGGAAATGACATTGTGAAAGCGCTTGTTGACGAAGTTCGGCCATTGCATTTCGAGCATCCAGCCGACCGGAGCATCATCGACCAGGATGCGCTGCACCTCTGAATAGAGCTTCTGCTGCTCGCTTTCCGATAGCGCCACGGCGGCCTTGGCGAAAAGCTCGTCGACCCGCGGATTGGCGTAGCCGCCGATATTGGTCGAGGGAATGCCCTTGCGGATATTGGTCGAGATATAGGCCCGTGCCACTCCCAAGGCCGGGTCGGCAAACTGGCTGAGATAGTTCCAGGTGAGCTCGTATTCGTAGTTGGTGGTGCGCTGGACCCAGGTCGGCGTATCCACGGGCTCGATATCGAGCTGGATGCCGACGCGGCCCAGCGTTTGCCGGCTGTACTCCGCCAGCCGGTTCCAGACCTCGCCATAGGGGAGCGGCATGGCCTTGACGTGGACGCGCACGCCGTCGGCCCCCGGCTTCAGGCCCATCTCGTCGAGAAGGGCGGCCGCCTTCTTCGGGTCGTAGGCGTATTTGGGCAGCGATGGATCGAAGAACCGCGTGGTGCTGGCGATCGGTCCGCTGGCGATCTTGCCCATGCCGAAGAACAGCTTGTCGCGGATGAAGTCGCGATCGAGCCCGTACAGGAGCGCCTGACGGAAGCGCTTGTCGTTGAGCGGCGGGTTGCGGACGTTGAGGTCGAGCCACATGATCGGCGACAGGAACTCATAGCCCTTGGTGGTCATCGAGAGATGCGGCAATTGCGCCAGCCGCGCCACGTCATAGGGCTCGACCGCATCGAATTGCGATTGGTCGACCTGGCCGGACTCCAAGGCCAAGGCACGGCTGGCGGCGTCCGGCAGGAAGCGGAAATAGATCTCATCGAGATAGGGCAGCCCCGGCTTCCAGTAGAGCTCATTGCGCACGAAATGGATGTAGGAGCCGCGCACCCATTCCTTGAGCTTGAACGGCCCGGTACCGACGGGGTTGGCATTGGCGGGGTTCTGCCGGTAGTCGGTGCCTTCGTAGAGGTGCTTCGGCACCATCGGCGCGCTCGACACCTCGAAGGCGTGCAGGAAGGGCGCGAAGGGCTCCTTCAGGTGATAGACGACGGTGTTGGCATCAGGCGTCTCGACCGAGGCCACGCGCTGGAAATTGCCGCGCGCGCGGGCATGCACCTCCATCAGGAACACCTGGGTCGAAAAGACGACATCGGCCGAGGTGAAGGGCTTGCCGTCGTTCCACTTGACGTTTTCTTCGAGCTTGAAGGTGTACGTGAGGCCATCGGGCGAGATCGACCAGGATTTCGCCAGCGACGGCATCGGCTTCAAATCGAAGTCGAAGGTGAGCAGACCCTGAAAGATCTTGCCCCCGGTGACCAGTACCGGCACGAACTGGCTCAAGGGCAGCATCAACATCGGCGGCTCGGGCTGCAGGAGAATGGTCATGGCGCCACCGCGCTTCGGCTGCTGCGCCTGGGTTTCCACGGCCGGCAACGAGAACAGGCACGCCAGGGCCACGACGGCACCGGTCAGGAACCGGCCTCGAGCACGCAACATGGTTTCCTCCCTCGGTCGATGGCAACGGGCCGATGAACCCGACGCTAGGGCTGATCGGCAGCGAGCGACATCTTCACGATCTTGTCGGGACTGGCGACGGTTCCGTTGCGGTTTCGGTCGCCCTTCTTGATCTTGTCGACGAACTCCATCCCCTCGATCACCCGGCCCCAGGCGGTGTACTGGCCGTCGAGAAACTTCGCGTCGGCAAAGCAGATGAAGAATTGGCTGTCGGCGCTGTCGGGCGATTGCGCGCGTGCCATCGACACCGTGCCGCGCACATGCGGGGTCTTGTTGAACTCCGCGGGAATCTTCGTTCCGGAGCCGCCGGTGCCGTCGCCACGGGGATCGCCGGTCTGCGCCATGAAACCCTCGATCACCCGGTGAAACACCAGGCCGTCGTAGAACCCGGACTTCACCAGGGCCTTGATCCGCGCCACATGCTGCGGGGCGTTTTCGGGTAGGGTCTCGATCACCACGCGACCATCCTTGAGGTCGAGATAGATGAGATTGGCCTTATCGGCGGCCTCGACCGAGGCGGTGGAGGCGAGCATGGCGGCCAGCAACAGCGCGAGCGTAGTCCCTTTGAGGCGCATGACGAGGCATTCCATCCTTAAGATGCGGGCGATTGTGGTAGCAGATCGCCGCCTCGGAGGGAACGACCTCAGCTCGCTTCGGCCCGGCGGGCCTCGCGCTTGCGGTCATTGGGATCCATGATGCGTTTCCTCAGCCGGATCGATTTGGGCGTCACCTCGACCAGCTCGTCGTCCTGGATATAGGCGATCGCCTCCTCCAGCGGCAGCTTGCGCGCCGGCGTCAGCAGCACGTTGTCGTCCTTGCCGGCGGCGCGGATATTGGTCAGCTTCTTGGCTCTGAGCGCGTTCACGTCCAGATCCTGGCTCTTGGCGTGCTCGCCGATGATCATTCCCTGGTAGACGCGGGCACCCGGCTCGATGAACATGAAGCCGCGATCCTCCAGGTTCCACAGGGCGTAGGCGACCGCCTCGCCTTCGGCATGGGCGATCAGCACCCCCTGCCGGCGCCCCGCGATCGGGCCGCGATAGGCGGCATAGCCGTGAAACAGCCGGTTCATGACCCCGGTGCCGCGGGTATCGGTCAGGAATTGGCCGTGATAGCCGATGAGCCCGCGCGACGGGCAGTGGAACACCATGCGGGTCTTGCCGGTGCCGGCCGGCCGCATGTCCCGAAGCTCGCCCCGGCGCTCGGAGAGCTTCTCGACCACGATCCCGGTGTAGGGGTCGTCGACGTCGATCACCACCTCCTCGATCGGCTCCAGCCGCTCGCCGGTGCCGGGGTCGGTCTTGAACAGGACGCGGGGGCGGCTGATCGACACCTCGAAGCCTTCGCGCCGCATGGTCTCGATCAGCACGCCCAGCTGCAGCTCGCCGCGGCCCGCCACCTCGAATGCGTCCTTGTCCTCGGTCTCGCTGACCCGGATCGCCACATTGCCTTCGGACTCGCGCATGAGACGCTCGCGAATGACCCGGCTCGTGACCTTGTCGCCCTCTTGGCCGGCGATCGGGGAGTCGTTCACCGAAAAGGTCATGGCCAGGGTCGGTGGATCGACCGGGTTGGCCTGGATCGGCTGGCTCACCTCCGGATCGCAGAGCGTGTCGGCGACCGTCGTCCGGCTCAAGCCAGCGACCGCAATGATGTCGCCGGCCTCCGCCTGATCCAAGGGAATGCGCTCCAGCCCGCGGAAGGCCAAGAGCTTCGAGACGCGGGCTTGCTCCACCAGCTTGCCTTCGCGGTCGATCGCCTTGATCGACATGTTCGGCTTCGCCACGCCGCTGAAGATGCGTCCGGTGAGCACGCGGCCGAGATAGGGGTCGTATTCGAGGGTGGTGGCCAGCATGGTGAATGCCCCCGAGACGTCGCCCGACGGTGGCGGCACGTGGCTCACGACCAGATTGAAAAGCGGGGTCAAGCTCTCGCGCGGGCCCTCGGGAAGCTCGGCCGCCCAGCCGTCGCGCCCGGAGGCGAAGAGGGTGGGGAAGTCGAGCTGGTCGTCGTTGGCGCCGAGCGCGGTGAAGAGGTCGAAGATTTCGTCATGCACTTCATGCGCGCGCGCATCGGAGCGATCGACCTTGTTGACCACGACAATGGGCCGCAAGCCCAGCTGGAGCGCCTTGCCGGTCACGAATTTGGTCTGCGGCAGCACGCCTTCGGCGGCATCGACCAATATCAGCACACCGTCCACCATGCTGAGGATGCGCTCGACCTCGCCGCCAAAATCTACGTGGCCGGGGGTATCCACGATATTGATGCGCGTGCCCTGCCAGAGCACCGAGGTGCATTTGGCGAGGATGGTGATGCCGCGCTCGCGCTCGAGTTCGTTGCGGTCCATCGCCCGCTCGGCCACCTGTTGGTTGGCGCGGAAGGTGCCGCTTTGGCGCAGCAGCGCGTCGACGAGCGTCGTCTTGCCGTGGTCGACATGGGCGATGATCGCGATATTGCGGAGCTGCATGCAATTCCTAGGATCTAAGACGAGGCTGAGAGGAGCCGCGGCCGGCGGCCTTCACGGCTGCGGTCGTCGCCTTGAGCTTGCCACGAAGGGAAACCCCGGGCGGTCCCTTACCAGCCCCGTCTCGGCTGGGCAAGAGATGCGCACGAACGGCTCGATAGTCAATAACTAGCTGATAATCAGCTGGCGGCCTCGTCGTCCAGGCTGAAGGCCGCGCCGTCCTTGATCACCTTGTCCATCTTGGTATCGGTGAGGTTGGTATCGAGCAGGTTGGCCTTGGTCAGATTCGCTCCCGACAGGTCGGCGTGGCTCAGATTGGCGAAGCGGAGATTGGCACCGGTGAGATTGGCCTTGGCCAGCTTGACCCCGGTCAGGTTGGCGGGCCAGCGCCGCCCCGTGGGCTTGCCGTGGCCGTCCTTGAGGTCGACCGCACCGACGATGGCTCCTACGAGGTTGCACCCGGTCATGTCGGCATCGGCGAGATTGACCCCATCCAGCGTGGCCCCGCTGAAGTCCGTTTCCTTGAGCGAGGTGCCCGAAAGGTCGGACATGACCAGGAGTGACTTCGACAGCTTGGCGCCGTCGAGGATCGAGCCATGCAAATCGGCGCCCGAAAGGTTGACCTCCGACAGGTCGATATAGCTCAAATCCGCCTTGACCAGGGTGGCGCGGGAGCCGCGCCTGCCGTCGGTGCGGATCCAGTCGTAGTGATTGGCCAGCACCTCGCGGATGTCGGGGGGCAGCGAATCCTCGCTGCGGACGATGTTGGCGCCGGTCATGTCGGCCTGGGAGAGGTCGACGCCTTCGAGCTTGGCACCGTTGAGGTCCGCATGCTTGAGAACCGCATTGGCGATGACTGCGCCGGCGAGATTGGCCCCCTTGAGCGAGGCCCCGGTCAAATCGGCATCGACCAGGACCACCCCTTTCAGATTGGCTCCCGCCAGGTTGGCACCCCTGAGATTGCAGCCGGTGAGGTTGGCGCCGGAGAGATTGGCGCCCGACAGGTTGCAGTCGCTCAGCTCGGAATGTGCCATGTCGGCGCCATCGGGGTTCGCGATGCGGAACTTCGCCGCCTCGTCGGCGCTGTCCGGTCCGGCGGAGAAGAGCGTCCCGCCGCGGAAATCAGCGCCTTTGAGCGAGGAGCCGGTGAAATTGACCTCCCGCAGCCGCGAGCCGCGCATATCGGCATTGTCGAGCTTGGCCTTGCGGATCGCCGCGCCCTCGAGATTGACGCAGAAGAGGTCGGCGTTCTCGAGGTTGGCGCTATCCAGTACGGCGCGATGCAGATTGGCCCCGGACAGCTTCGCCTGGCGCAGGTTCATGCCGGCAAAGGTCACGCCCGCCAGATTCCGTAGGGAGAGATCCGCCCTCACGCCGCCTTGTTTGCGCTTCAGCCAGAGGTCGTGGCGATTGATTGCCTCGAGTATTTCACGCGGCGTCATGGCTTGACTTGTCGATGTTGCCCGATAAGCGGCGGCTACGGACGCCTACGCTCCCCAGTACCGCAAGTATACCTGCGGTTGCCTGCCAAACGCGCATGTTTTTTGGGCGAGTTAATGACCTGTCCTTCCGCCGTCTCAACCCGTGAGGGACCCTAACGGCAGGCGGTTACCTCGGGCTTGACCGGCATCCGAGGGCTGATCCGGGCCGGCCCTCGGCCTTGTCTCTAGCGCTGCCGGCCTCTACCTATGGCTCCACCGCTCGCTTTCTCTCGACCTCTTGCATCAATCGGGCTCCGCCATGACGACGCGCCTTTACACGCATCCGGCCTGCATCGAGCACAATCCCGGCCGCATGCACCCCGAACGGCCGGCCCGGCTGCAAGCGATCCTGGCGGCCTTGGACGCGCCGCCTTTCGCCCGGCTGGCGCGCCGGGAGGCGCCGCTTGGCACGGTCGAGCAGATCGCCCGCAATCATCCCGAACCGTTCGTGCGCGCGGCGCTGGCGGCCGTGCCGAAAAGCGGGCTCGTCGATCTCGGCGACGAGGTTCTGTTGTCGCCCGGCTCCGGCGAGGCGGCGCTGCGGGCGGTGGGTGCCGTTTGCGCGGCGATCGACGCCGTCATCGCGGGCGAGGCGAGCAACGCCTTTTGTGCGGTGCGGCCGCCGGGCCACCACGCCGAGCCGCTGGGGCCGATGGGATTCTGCCTCTTCAACAACGTCGCCATCGGCGCCCAGCATGCCCGCGCCGTGCACGGGCTCGAACGCGTGGCCGTGGTCGACTTCGATGTCCACCACGGCAATGGCACCCAAGCCGCCTTCGAGCGCGACCCGAACCTCTTCTATGCCTCGACCCATGAATGGCCGCTCTATCCGGGCACGGGTGCCGCCAGCGAGCGCGGTGTCGGCAATATCTGGAACGCGCCCTTGGCGCCGGGCTCGGGATCTCAGGAGTTTCGCGCTGCCTTCAGCGAGCGCATTCTGCCGGCTCTTCAAGCCTTTGGTCCCGAGCTGATTCTGATTTCGGCCGGCTTCGATGCCCATGCCGACGATCCCCTGGCCTCGCTCCGGCTGCGGGAGGAGGACTACGCCTGGGTCACCCATGAGCTTTGCCGCCTCGCCGCGGCGACCGCCTCCGGCCGCGTCGTCTCGGCCCTGGAGGGCGGCTACGACCTCGAGGCCTTGGCGGCCTCCACGGCCGCCCATGTCGAGGCCTTGATGGCGCATTGACCGGCAATCACCCCGGGCCGCCCTTGTAACCTTGTTTCGCGCTCCGCGCCTGCCTATAACAGCGCCCATGGCCGCCCCCGCGATCCCCGCCGACATCCAGAAGCTGAGCTTCGAGGACGCGCTCGCCGAGCTGGAGCAGATCGTCAAGCGGCTGGAGGAGGGCAAGGCCAAGCTGGACGAAGCCATCGTCTCCTACGAGCGCGGCGCCCTCTTGAAGCTCCATTGCGAGAAGAAGCTCAGGGAAGCGCAGATGAAGGTCGAGCAGATCACCCTGGGCGCGGATGGCAGTGTGGGCGTGAAACCGCTGGATCAGGGCTGAACCGCCGACCCATGGCTTCTCTGCAGACAGCGATGGCCGAAGCCAAGGAAGCGGTCGAAGCGGCGATGGACCGGCTGTTGCCGCCGGTCATCGGTCCCGAGGCGATCCTGCATGAAGCCACGCGCTACGCCACCTTGGGCGGCGGCAAGCGCTTGCGGCCGCTCTTGGTCATGCATTCGGCCGGGCTGTTCGGCGTGGCCGAGAGCTGCAAGCACCGGACGGCGGCGGCGGTGGAGTTCCTGCACTGCTACTCGCTCATCCATGACGACCTGCCGGCCATGGACAACAGCGATCTCCGCCACGGCCGGGCGACGGTCCACAAGAAATTCGATGAGGCGACCGCGATCCTCGCCGGCGACGGGCTGCTGACCATGGCCTTTGAGGTGCTGAGCCATCCCGATACCCATTCCGACCCGTTGGTGCGCTCCGAGCTGGTGCGCGAGCTGGCCGAGGCGGCGGGTCCCAGAGGCATGGTCGGCGGGCAGATGCTCGACCTCTTGGCCGAGCACCAGACCTTCGACATCCCGGCGATCACCAGGCTGCAGCGCATGAAGACCGGTGCCATCTTCCAATTCGCCTGTATCGCCGGGGCAATCCTGGGCAAGGCCGCGGGGCCGCTGCGCCAGGCGCTCGCCGCCTATGCCCAGAGCCTGGGCTTGGCGTTTCAGATTGCCGACGACCTCTTGGACGCCGAGGGCAGCGCCGCCGAGCTCGGCAAGCCCACCGGCCAGGATGCCACCGCCGGCAAGGCGACCTTCGTGTCGATCCTCGGTGTGGAGCGGGCGCGCGCCCAAGCCCGTCTCTTGGCCGACCAGGCGATCGAGCATCTGCAGCCCTTTGCCGAGAAGGCGGACACGCTCCGCGCGGTTGCCCGCTTCGTCGTCGAGCGCCGCGCCTGATTGCCCAAGCTCCGCCTGGACGAGCTCCTGGTCGAGCGCGGCCTGGCTGAGAACCGCACCCGCGCCCAAGCGCTGATCCTGGCGGGACTCGTCTTCGACCGCGCCGGACACCGCCTGGACAAGCCCGGCCGCGCCCTTGCCGAAGATGCCGAGATCGAGGTCCGCGGCAAGGATCACCCCTGGGTCTCGCGCGGCGGCGTCAAGCTTGCCCACGGCCTCGAGCATTTCTGCATCGAGCCCATGGGCCTGGTCGCCCTCGACATTGGCGCATCGACCGGCGGCTTCACCGACGTGCTGCTGACCCATGGAGCCGCCAAGGTCTATGCGATCGATGTCGGGCGCGGCCAGCTCGCCTGGAAGCTGCGCGGAGACAAGCGGGTCGTCGTGCGCGAGCGCATCAATGCCCGCAACTTGACGCGCGAGCACGTGCCGGAGCCCGTGGACCTTGTCGTCTGCGATGCGAGCTTCATCTCGCTCGAAATCGTGCTGCCCGCAGCACTGGCGCTGACGCGGCCCCAAGCGAAGCTGGTGGCGCTGATCAAGCCGCAATTCGAGGTGGGACCGGAGAATGTCGGCAAGGGCGGGGTGGTGCGCGACCCGGCGCTGCATGAGGCGGTCTGTCGCCGCATCGCCGACTGGCTCGGCCGGCAGCCGGGTTGGCGGGTTCTGGGCGTGAGCGAGAGCCCGATCCTCGGGCCCGAGGGCAACCGGGAATTTCTGATCGCGGCCGAGCGGGCCGCTTAGGGCAAGGCGAGCGGTGGCATGGCGAGGCCGGCGCCGCCGGCCTTCGTCAGCAGGTGCCGGAGCCAGCCGAGCAAGGCTCGATCGGCGGCAAGCGGGAGGCGCAAGGATTCCTGCAGATCGGCGTCGAGCAGCGCATCGACGATGTCCCACAGCCGCCGCGGCCGCGGGAACTCCTCGACAGTGATCGGCGCATCGGCAGCGAGCCCGGCCGCCTCGCGCGCGAGGCTGAGCGCGGCCCGGTAGCCGCCATAGCCGTCGATCAGCCCGAGCGCCTTCGCATCCTCTCCGGTCCATACCCGACCACGGGCGGAGGCGTCGATCTGCTCCGCCGAGAGCCCGCGCGCAGCCGCGACCTTGCCGGTGAAATCCTTGTAGATGCGATCGAGCTGGGCTTCCAGGCGAGCCCGCTCCGCCTCGGTGAAGGCGCGGGTGGCGCTCCACATGCCGACATGGGCGCCGGCCTCCACGGAGTCGACGGCCACGCCCAGATCGCGCATGAAGTCGCTCGCCACGAACTTGCCGCCGAACACGCCGATGGAGCCGGTGAGCGTGCCGGGCTCAGCCAGAATGCGGGTGGCGCCCATGGCGACGAAATAGCCGCCGGACGCGGCGACGTCGCCGAGGCTGGCGATCACCGGCTTCTTCTGCCGCGCCGCCTCGACTTCGTGCCAGACCGTGTCGGAGCCGACATAGGAGCCGCCGGGGCTGTCGATGCGGAGCACGATGGCGCGCACGTCGGAGTCCGCGGCAGCTGCCGCAATGGCGCGCGCCACCGCGTCGGCGCGCATCTGACGCCCGAACACCGCCGTCTCGCCGCTGCCGGGCGCGCGCACGATCGTGCCGCGGCCGTGGATGACGGCGATCGTCGGTCCGCGTTCGTGTGGTCGCCCGGCGCGCTTCAGGTAGCGCTCCAGCGTCATCAGCTCCGCCCCCGGGCCGGCGCGCTTGCGGGCTTCCGCCGTCGCTTCGCCGCGATAGCCCAAATGGTCAACGAGCTTCGCCCCCAGCGCCTCGTCGGCTCCCAAGGGGGCGCGATCGATCAGCCCGCGCACCGCCGGCTCGCCGAGGCCCCGCGCGCCGGCGATGTCGCGGCTGAGTTGCTTGAACCAGCCATCGACCAACGTCTGCAAGTTCTGCCGGACGGGCGCGCTCATGGCCTCCGCCGTGAAGGTCTCGACCGCGCCCTTGTACTCATAGCGGCCGCCGAACTCCGCGTGCACGCCCAGCCGGTCGAGCGCGCCCTTGAGGAAGAATGACTGGAGCGCCACGCCGGTGAGGCCGAGATCGCCCGAGGGCTGCAGCCAGATGTCGTGGGCGGCACTGGCGATGTAGTAGGGCGCGCTCGGCTCTTCATAGGTGTCGGCATAGGCCAGCACGAACTTGCCGGCATTCTGGAACCGGCCGACCGCATCCCTCAGCTCCTGCGCTTCGCCCATGCCGGCGCTGGCTCCGCTCACATCGAGAAAGAGGCCTGCCACCCGGTCGTCCTGCTCGGCTCGCTCGAGGGCTTCCACTATGTCTTCGAGGCTGAGCTGGCGGAGCGGCAGGAAGCGCGACAAGCTGCCCACATCCTCCGATCCCAGTGCTGCATCGGGGCGCATCGAGAGGACCATGCGGCTCGGCAGGCGATTGTCGCCGACGGTGGAGACCCAGAGATAAAGCAGGCCGGCGGCGGCACCGAGGCAGACGACGACGGCGCCGACAAAGGCGAACAACAGCACCATGAGTCGCCTGAGGAAACGGCCGAGCAATCTCAACATCCCTGATTGCTCCTGGGGGGAGTTGCGGTGGTACCCGGAGCACCGACAGCGCTATTCATGGGCAAGAGCCGCCGGGCTCCGATCCCCGAACCATTGCACGACATGACGAAACACCTCGCTCATCCCCTCCGGCGGGCGCTGGCCCGGCAGGTCGAGGGAGTGGTTCGAGCCGTAGCGCCGCTCGACGGTCGGATTGCGTCCGGCGGCCAGGAGGCCGGCGTGCAGCACCTCTGAAGACTCGAGCGGCACTGCCGTATCCTCGGTCCCGTAGGCGAGATATATGCCGGCTCGGCTCGCCTGCAACTCCTCCAAGCTCGAGACCGCGAGAAAGGACGACCAGCGTCGATAAGGATGTCCCCAAGCCCAGCGATCGACCGCATCGGGATCCCCGGAGATCTTATTAGCCTCGGCAAGAACCTCTGCCGCTCCTGCCTCGCCGCGCCGCCGGCGCGCCTCGAGGAGGAGGTCGAAGAGCTGGCTCGGCCCGGACCCGGCGAGGAGGGCGATGCCGGTGATCGCCGGATCGAGCCGTGACAAATGCGCGGCGGCCACGGCCCCCTCCGAATGGCCGATGACCAGCGTCTGCGTCGAATCCACGCCCGGCATCGCACGGGCCGCGGCGAGCGCCGCTGCCAGCGCCGCCGTCCATCGCTCCAGCGTGTGCTCGCGCAGGAATTCTGGTCCGCAGCCGACGGCGGTGCCGCCCCGCGGCGTCGGATCGAAGGCCACGGCACCCGGCTTCTCGACCACGAGAACGCGCAGACGATCGGCGACCACAGCGAGCAGCGGACCTTGGTAGCCTGCCGTCACGCGACCCTCGGGAGTGCGACGGAAGGAGGGCGCGCAACCGGAGCCCGGCACGAAGAGGACAAGGGGCCGCGCCGGACCGCTCGCTTCCGACAGGTAGAAGACGATGGCGCGGCCGAGCGCGTCCGTCGTTTCGAATTGTCGGAAGCGTGTGCCGGCAACGAGATCGCCGGCGGAAGCCGGCGCCGGCAGCAGCCACAAGCCGGCGGCAAGAAGGAGAGGGACGGCCGGCCTCAGCCGCATTGCGCCCGCTGGCGCATGAGATGGTCGGCCAAGACGATCGCCAGCATCGCCTCGCCGACCGGGACGGCGCGAATGCCCACGCAGGGATCGTGCCTGCCCTTGGTGCTGATCTCGGTGTCGCACCCTTGGATGTCGACGGTGCGCCTGGGCGTCAGGATCGAGCTCGTCGGCTTGACGGCAAAGCGCACGACGATGTCCTGGCCGGAGGAGATGCCGCCCAAGATGCCGCCGGCATTGTTGGAGAGAAACGCCACATGGCGACCGCGCATCCGCATCTCATCGGCGTTCTCCTCGCCGGTGAGCTCGGCCGCTGCCATGCCGGCACCGATCTCCACGCCCTTGACCGCGTTGATGCTCATCATCGCTTTGGCGAGATCGGCATCGAGCTTGTCGTAGATCGGATCGCCGAGGCCGGCCGGCACGCCCGAGGCGATGACCTCGACCACCGCGCCCACCGACGATCCGGCCTTGCGCACCTCCTCGAGATAGCCCTGCCAGCGCTGTGCGGCGACCATGTCGGGGCACCAGAAGGGATTGCGCTGGGTCTCCTCCCAGTCCCAGCGCCCGCGATCCACCGGATCCTTGCCGATTTGGATGAGCGCGCCGCGGATCGAGACCCCGTCGCCCAGGACCTTGCGGGCGATGGCGCCGGCCGCCACCCGCATCGCCGTCTCCCTGGCCGAGGCCCGCCCGCCGCCGCGATAGTCTCTGACGCCGTATTTCTTCCAATAGGTGTAGTCGGCGTGGCCGGGGCGGAACTTGTCCTTGATGTCGCCGTAGTCCTTCGAGCGCTGGTCCTCGTTCTCGATGAGGAGGCTGATCGGCGTGCCCGAGGTCAGCCCTTCGAACACGCCTGAGAGGATCCGCACCCGGTCGAGCTCGCGGCGCTGGCTGGTAAAGCGCGACTGACCCGGCCGCCGCCTGTCGAGATAAACCTGGATATCCGCCTCGGCGAGCGGGAGTCGGGGCGGCACGCCGTCGACCACGCAGCCGAGGGACGGGCCGTGGCTTTCGCCCCAGGTGGTGAAGCGGAAGGCTTGGCCGAAGCTGTTGCCTGCCATGTCACACGACGGCGATGTCGGGCGCGTCCACCGCCTTCATGCCGACCACGTGATAGCCGCAGTCGACGTGGTGGATCTCGCCGGTGACGCCCGAGGAGAGGTCGCTCAGGAAATAGAGGCCAGCGCCGCCCACATCCTCGATGGTGACGTTGCGCTTCAAGGGTGCGTTGTATTGGTTCCATTTGAGGATATAGGGAAAATCGCCGATCCCCGAGGACGCAAGGGTCCTGATCGGGCCGGCGGAAATCGCATTGACGCGAATGTTCTGGCCGCCGAGATCGACGGCAAGGTATCGCACGCTCGCTTCCAGCGCCGCCTTGGCGACGCCCATCAGATTGTAGTGCGGCATCACCCGCTCGGCGCCGAAATAGGAGAGCGTCAACAGGCTACCGCCCGCAGTCATCAAGGGCGCGGCGCGGCGGCACATCTCGGTGAAGGAATAGCAGGAGATATCGAGGCTCCGCGCAAAGTTTTCCCGCTTGGTATCGACATAGCGGCCCTTGAGCTCGCTCGGATCGGCAAAGCCGATGGCGTGGACGGCGAAGTCGAGCCGTCCCCAGCGCTTGGCGATTTCAGCGTACAGCGCATCGAGGCTCGCTTCGTTGGTGACGTCGCAATCTTTGACGAAGTCGCTATTGAGCCTCTCCGCGAGCGGCTTGACGCGCTTGCCGTACGCATCGCCCTGATGGGTGAAGGCGAGCTCCGCACCTTGACCGTGCACGGCCTTGGCGATGCCCCAGGCGAGCGAACGGTCATTGGCCACACCCATGATCAGGCCGCGCTTGCCCGTCATCAATCCATTCGGAGATGCCATTCCATCCTCATTCGGTGCCGGGCGACGGTGAGTGGCCAAGACCTGCGCGCAAGGTTGCAGAGGGAGCAGGGGGCAGCATCCTACACGACCGGCCCTTGAGCCGGCAAAACCTTGCCACTACTGGGCTGCTACTGATCCAATCCCGCCCGCTTGCGCGGCTCGTAGGCTCGCGGCTTCCAGCGCTCGAGGAATTTCTCCAGCTCCGGATCGGAGGGCTCGGGGACCATCAGCTTGAGGTGGACATACTGGTCGCCGACGAGGCTGCCCTTGGCATCGCTGAAACCCTTGCCCTTGAGGCGGAGCATGGTTCCGCCATTCGAGCCCTTGGGGATGCGCAGGGTGACCTTGCCCGAGAGCGTGGGCACGGTGACGGCGGCTCCCAGCACCGCTTCCGCCAAGCTCACCGGCAGGTGCAAGTGGAGGTCCTTGCCCTTGCGCTCGAACAGCGGGTGCGGCTCGACCGCAATGTCGATGAAGGCGTCGCCCGGCTCGCCGCCGGCGATGCCGGCGCGGCCCTGGCCCTTGAGACGCATTTGCTGGCCGTCTTCGGTGCCGGCCGGGACCACCAGCTCGACGGTCTTGCCGTCGGGCAGCGCCACCCGTTTCTTCACTCCGCGCGCGGCCTCCAGGAAGGCGATGGTGAGCGGCACCTTGACATCGGCGCCCCGCTGCGGCTGGGCGCTGTCGGTCCCACCCCGGCCAAACGGGCCGCCCTTGCGTTCGCCGCGGCGGCCGCGGGTGGCCGTGCGGATGAATTCCTCGAACAGATCCTCGGTCTCGACCCCGCCGGCGGCGGATTCGAACGGGGCGCGGCCGCGGCCGGCGCGCGAGCGCCAGAAGCCGCCGCGCTGCTCGGCTCCTGAGGCATCGATCTCGCCACGGTCGAACCGGCCGCGCTTTCCTGGATCCGAAAGCAGATCATAAGCGGCCGTTATATCTTTGAATTGCCGTTCGATTTCCGGTTTTCCCGGATTCAGGTCAGGGTGCATCTTCTTGGCCAGTCGCCGATAGGCGGATTTGATCTCGTCCTGGCTAGAGCTGCGCGTCAGTCCAAGTACCTGATAGGGGTCGCGCATGCTCACGCCCCGGCCTCCCATTGCCGCTCAACCGTCATTTTTTGCATGCAATTCATGTGCCTCGGCAGATTTCGGCGCCTTTCATCATAGCCTGATTGACCTGCGCCCGGGTGTGCTTTTGGCAACGAGGGGCGGGGACAACAGCGCCGGGGGCGCCGCCACATGCAACGAGGCCCGCGGGGATCGCCCCCGCGGGCCCGCGCCGAAGGGCACTCTGAAGAGGTTATTGCTCGACGATTTTCCAGGTGCCGTCAGGCTGCCGGCATGCCGTGCCGAAGCCCTGCTCGGTCTTGCCGCCGACGGTGATGGTTTGCTGGAACTCACGACAATAGGCGCCGGCGGTGGAGGTGCCTTCGCGGGTCGCGACATAAGACCCGGAATGCCCGTTCGTCGGATTCGACCAGACGATCTTCTCGCCGATTGGCGAGGATTGGGCGCGCAAACGCGCCTGCTCGGCGCGCTGCCGATCCGCCTCGTCCATGCTCTTGCCGACTTCGCTGCCGATCAAGGCGCCGACCAGCACGCCAAGCCCGGTCATCGCCAGCTTGCCGGAGCCATGGCCGAACTGCGAGCCGAGAAGCCCACCGGCGGCCGCGCCGCCAAGGCCGCCGACTGTCTGCTTGGTGCCTGCATCCTGGCAGGCAGCTAGCGCCAGCGCGACCGCCGCAACAGCGACAATTCTCGTCTTCATGGCATTCTTCCCCTGTGTCCCGTCCTGTGGCCACGGTGCTGGCCGCATGGCCTGCATCCTGGCGCCGCTAAGCCTTATATATTGCTCTCGATCATGGCAATAAAGGGGCACCTGAGGGGCACGAGCAGGTAACTCTATCGGCTGGTTGGAAGGCGATGACGACGATTAAGATCGACAGCGAAATTATTGATCCCATTCAACAGTTCCAAGACTGGCTGAAGCAGGCGGAGGCATCGGAGCCGAACGACCCGACGGCGCTCGCCCTGGCGACGGCCGATGCCGAGGGGCGCCCCTCGGTGCGCATGGTCCTGCTCAAGGGAGTCGATGAGCGCGGATTCGTGTTCTTCACCAACTATGAGAGCCGGAAGGGACGCGAGCTGTTGGCCAACCCCAACGCCGCCATGCTCTTCCACTGGAAGTCGCTCCGCCGCCAGGTCCGCATCGAGGGAAATGTGGCGCCGGTGGATGCGGCCGAGGCAGACGCCTATTTCGCCACGAGAGCCAAAGCGAGCCAGATCGGCGCCTGGGCGTCCTTGCAATCGCGGCCGCTGGAGAGCCGATTTCATCTGGAAAAGCGCGTCGCCGAGTACACGGCAAAATACGCCATCAGCAGGGTCCCGCGGCCGCCTTACTGGTCGGGCTTCCGCCTGACCCCGGTACGGATCGAGTTCTGGCAGGATGGTGCCTTCCGGCTGCACGACCGGCTCGTCTTCTCCCGGGCGGGCGAGGACTGGACAACGGAGAAGTTGTTCCCGTGATCACCGGCTCGCAGCCGAGAATGGCCGAGGCCTTGGCAACGGTGCCCGGCAGCGCCGCGGCCGGGCGGCTGGTGCGCCTGGCGAGCTATGCCTCGCTCTTCGCGGCGCTCACCTTCATCGCCGTCAAATTCGCCGCCTGGCTCGCCACCGGCTCGGTCGCCGTGCTGTCGAGCCTGGTCGATTCCCTGCTCGACGTGCTGGGCTCGCTCATCACCTATTTCGCCGTGCGCCACGCGCTGGTGCCGGCCGATCCCGAGCACCGGTTCGGGCACGGCAAGGCCGAGCCGCTCGCCGCCTTGGCGCTGGGCGCCTTCATCGCCGGCTCGGCGGTGCTGATCGTGCTCGAATCGGTCCTGCGTTTCCTCGATCCGCGGCCGGTGCAGAACGAGCTCGTCGGCATTGCCGTCATGGTCTTCACCATCCTCGGCACCTTGGCCCTGGTCGGCTTTCAAGGCTACGTCGTGCGGCGCACCCGGTCGATGGCGATCCGTGCCGACTCGCTGCACTACAGCGGCGATCTCATGCTGAATGGCGGCGTGTTGGTGTCCCTGGCGCTATCCAGATGGCTCGGCTGGAACAGCATCGATCCGGTCTTCGCCGTCACCATCGCCCTCTACATGCTGTGGAACGCGCGGGCGGTCGGCATCGATGCCTTCCACATGCTGATGGACCGGGAGCTGCCGGATGCCGACCGCGAGCGCATCAAGGCGATCGTGCTCGGTCATCCGGACGTGAGCGCCCTCCACGAGCTGCGAAGCCGCTCCTCGGGTCCGAATTCATTCATCCAGCTGCATGTCGAGATGGACGGCGCCATCACGCTGGAGCGGGCCCATGTGATCGCCGACGAGGTCGAAGCGGCGATCCTGGCCGCTTTCCCCTTGGCGGAAGTGATCATCCATCAGGATCCGGCCGGCAGCAACGAGCCGCATCGCCGCGTCCTCTGAGAGCGGCACGCCCGATCCGATGAGCGAAGGCGAGCAAGGGCGGATCGTCGATCGGCTCGTCCGCAGCCTGGAGGCAGACGGCGAGGCGGTCGAGCGCATCGCCACCCATGGCGCCATGGTGCTCCTGGTCGGCGATCGCGCCTACAAGATCAAGCGCGCGGTCAAGTACCCCTATATGGACTTTTCCACCCTGGCACTCCGCGAAGGGGCGTGCCGGGCCGAGCTCCTGGTCAACCGGCGGACGGCCCCTCTGCTCTACCTCGATGTGGTGGCCATCGTCCAAGACAAGGACGGCAGGGTCCGAATAGGAACCTCGGAAGCGGGGGAGGTCGTCGAATGGGCGGTGCTCATGCGCCGCTTCGACCAACAATGCCTGTTCGATCGTCTCGCCGCCTCCGGCGGCCTCGATGACGCCCGGATCGGCGACCTTGCCGCCGGCATCGCCATATTTCACCGCGAGGCGACGCCGATGCGCGCGGCCGGCGGCGCGGACGAGATGGGCCGAGTCATCCTCGGCAACCGCGACCGGCTTTGGGAGCACGAGGGCGTCTTTCTTCGATCGCGCGTGCAGGCGATGACCACGCGGGCGCTGGCGCTCCTGGAGCATCGCCGCTCTCTCATCGAGACCCGTCGGGCCGCCGGCTTCGTCCGCCACTGCCATGGGGATCTGCATCTGGGCAATGTGGCGCTCATCGAAGCCAAGCCCGTGCTCTTCGATGCCATCGAGTTCAACCCGTCGCTCGCCGAGATCGACGTCTTCTACGACCTCGGCTTCATGCTCATGGACCTCGAGCATCGCGGACACCGCGACTTCGCCAACCAGCTGCTCTGCCGCTACCTGGAGATGACCGAGGACTATGACGGGTTGGCGCTGCTGCCCGTCTTCCTCTCTGTCCGCGCGGCGGTGCGTGCCCATGTCGGCGCCGCGGCAGCCACCTTCGACAAGGACGCGGCCGGAGCCCAGCGGCGGCGCCAGGAGGCCCAACGCTATCTTGGCCTGGCGGAGACCTACCTCGATCCGGCACCGGCCCGCCTCGTTGCCGTCGCCGGTGTCTCCGGTACCGGCAAGTCGAGCGTGGCCCGCGCGCTGGCCCCCGGTTTGGGTCCGTCTCCCGGCGCGGTGGTGCTGCGCTCCGATGTCGTCCGCAAGCGCATGTTCGGCGTCGATCCGACCCAACGCCTGCCCCAGTCGGGCTATGCGCGGGGTGTGAGCGACCGGGTCTTCGGCTCGATCGCAGAGGCCGCCGAACGCATTCTCGCCGCCGGACATGCCGCCATCGCCGATGCGGTCTATGGCGAGGACCGCCATCGCCGGGCGATCGCTGCGGCGGCGAGCAAGACGGGAGCGCCGTTCGCCGGACTCTGGTTCGCGGCACCGCAAGCACTTCTCGAGCACCGCATTCGGGTGCGCCAGGGCGATGTCTCCGATGCTGACGTCCAGGTGCTGCGCTCGCAGCTTGCCCATGTCGCTCCACCCAAGGATTGGAGCCACATCGACGCCTCGGGCTCGCTGGCCGAGGTCGTGGCGAGAGCCGCCGGGGCAGTTGCATGACGGACATCGCCGATGCCGTCGCCATCGCCTTCCAGCTCATCCTCGGCCTCGATGGCGCGCTATTTCGGATCGTTTCGCTGTCGCTTTCGATCAGTCTCTCGGCCGTCGCCATCGCCGGCGCCATCGGACTTCCGGTGGGTGCGGCGCTTTCCGTGTTCGACTTTCCGGGGCGGCGTGCGGCGATCGTCGTCGTCAATGGCTTCCTCGGCCTGCCGCCCGTCGTCGTCGGCCTGTTCGTCTACCTCATGCTCTCGCGCTCGGGGCCTCTTGGTGTTCTGGGGCTCCTGTTCCCGCCGGCCGCGATGATCGTGGCGCAGACGATCCTGGTGGCGCCGATCGTGATCGCCCTCGTGCACCGCGCGGTGGCGGAAGCATGGGCAACCTATGGCGACACCTTGCTGGTTGATGGCGCATCGAAGCTGAGGGCGCTTTCAGAGCTGCTCGCCATCGCCCGGTCCGGGGTGGTCACGGCAGTCCTCGCGGGCTTCGGGCGCGCCATCGCCGAGGTTGGCGCCATCATCATCGTCGGCGGCAATATCGCAGGTGCGACGCGCACCATGACCACGGCAATCGCGCTGGAGACGAGCAAAGGCAACTTGCCACTGGCGCTCGGACTGGGGATCATCCTCATCACGCTCTCGGTCGCGGTCAGCGCCGTTGCCTTCGTCATCTCTCGCAGAGGAATCAATCGATGAGCACCCTTCGCCGTCTCGCTCTCCTCATCATCGCCGTTTGCGGCGGATGGCTTGCCGCCGGCATCGCCCAGGCCGCCGATGGCACCTTCATCACCGTCGCCTCGACCACGTCGACCGAGCAATCCGGGCTGTTCGAGCATCTGCTCCCGGCCTACACGGCGAAGTCGGGGGTGGCGGTGCGGGTCGTCGCCGTCGGCACCGGACAGGCGCTCAAGATCGGCGAGCGCGGCGATTGCGACGTGGTCTTCGTGCATGACAAGCCATCGGAGCTGGAGTTCGTCGCCAACGGGTTCGGCATCGACCGCCGGGAGGTCATGTACAACGACTTCGTGCTCATCGGCCCGAAGAGCGATCCGGCGAAGGTGGTCGGTGGTCGCGACATCGTCGCCGCCTTCCGCAAGATCGCCGCGGCAAAGGCGGTCTTCGTATCGCGTGGCGACGACAGCGGCACCGATAAGGCCGAGAAGCGGCTTTGGCAGGACGCGGGGATCGACATCAAGCCGGCCTCCGGCGCCTGGTACAAGGACACCGGCTCGGGCATGGGGCCGACCCTCAACACGGCGGCCGCCATGGACGGCTATACCTTGTCCGACCGCGGCACCTGGCTCAGCTTTCAGAACCGCCGCGATCTCACGATCGTCGTCGAGGGCGACGCGCGGCTCTTCAACCAATATGGCGTCATGCTGGTGAATCCCGCCCGGCATCCGAGCGTGAAGCGGGATCTCGGCCTGCAGTTCATGGATTGGCTGGTGTCCGCCGAGGGGCAATCGACGATCGCCGCCTACAAGATCAACGACGAGCAGCTGTTCTTTCCGAACTATCGGCGCCTGGGATCGTGAGCCCCTAGGGGATCCGCGCCATGACCGGGCCGAAGACGGTGATCATCACCGGTGCCAGCCGCGGCATCGGGCACGCAACGGTGAGGCTCTTCGCCGAGCGCGGCTGGCGCCTGATCACCTGCAGCCGCGAGGAGGTGCCGCCCGAATGCTTGCGCGATCCCAAGCACGCGCATCACGTCCCGACCGACCTCGCCGATGCCGACAGCGTCAATGCCTTCATCCTCGAAGCCATGGGCGTGCTGGATGGCGGGCCCTTGCATGCGCTGGTCAACAATGCCGGCTGGTCGCCGAAGACGCCGTTTAAGGAACGCCTGGGCTGCCTCAACGGCGATCTCGACGCCTGGCGCCAGGTTTTCGAGCTCAATTTCTTCGCGCCGTTGAAGCTCGCCCGCGGCTTCGCCCCTTCCTTGCACAAGGGGAAGGGGGCGATCGTCAACATCACCTCGATCGCCGGCCACGCCGTGCATCCCTTCGCCGGCTCCGCCTATTCCACCTCGAAGGCGGCGCTGTCGGCATTGACCCGGGAGATGGCCGCCGAGTTCGCAGCCCTCGGTGTCCGCGTGAACGCGGTGGCGCCGGGGGAGATCGAGACGGCGATGCTGTCGCCCGATACCGACGTCCTCATCCCGCGCATTCCGCTCAACCGGCTGGGCCAGCCGGAAGACGTGGCCCGGGCCATCCACTATCTGGCGGGCGAGGACTCGACCTATGTCACCGGCACGGAGATCTACGTGACCGGTGGCCAGCATCTATTCTGAGCGGCGCTAGACCGCCGCGGTTGCCCCGGCTTCTTGCTGCAGACGCCGGACCAGCGTCCGGCACCAGGCGAGGCGTTCATCCGCATGGCGGATCTCGAGATCGAGCCAATCGGCGAGCGCGCCGGGCTCGGCGGCCTGGCTCATGCGGAGATCGATGAGCCGCGCCTGCTCACGCTCATGCACCTCGACCAGGCGGTCGGCTTCGACGAGCTGCTGGGCCGGCTCGAGCAGATAGAGGAAGCGCAGCTTCAAGGCGACGATGAGCTTGCTGAGCTCGTTCGCCTGGGCGCGGATGCCGGCGGTCAAGAGCTTCATCAGGCTGGCGCGGCCGGCATCGGTCAGGCGCAGGAGGGGATTGTCGGCGATCCCGGTGCCGTCGACCGGCTCGATCAGACCTTCGACCCTGAGCAGCTCCAAGGATGGGCCCAAAAGCTCGAGGGAAGGGCCGACGATGCGCTGCACGAAGTGACGGACCGAGGCGGCGAGATCGGCATAGTGCCGCGGCTCTTGGGCGAGCTCGCCCAGAGCGCAGAGGCGGATCGCCTCGGTCGGCACCAGAGAATTGTCGCGATAGACCACCCGAGTGCACCCTCGCCCATATTAAGAACCGCTCGCAACTCGACCCTACCGCAGGCGGCCGCCGCTGTCACGCTCCGTACCACGCCTGCCGAACGCCTTCGCGCTCAGGGCGTGACCACCCGCACCCCGAACTCGCGACCGGCATCCAGGAGCCAGGCCCAGAGATAGGGCGCGAAGCTGCGGCCGACATGCACCTCATAGGCCTGGCCCGTCGGTCCGACGGGGCGGAGGATCACCGTGGCGCGGCCGAGGCTGGTCTGGGCGCAGCGTCCGGGTCCCAGCACGGAGGCTCCGAGATCGAGTGGCGTGCCCTTGGCGAGCACCCGGCGCGCCGCCGACCCTTCCAGGCGAATGACGGCGCGCGCATCGCTCACATCGATGGCGCCGGCATGGAGGCCGGCACAGGCGGCATTGAGGCGCTCGACCAATCCGGCTTCTTGGCCGGGCGGCGTCACCAGCATCCATTCCTCCGGGCCGAGCCAAAGCACATCGATGCCGGCAGCGCCCGCGACCGTGTTGGGGAGGATCGGCGGCGCCACGCCGAGCACGCTTTGGGCGGCGGCGAGGAAGCCCTGATCGGCGCCATCGCCGCGGAGGATGACCTGCCCCGGGAACCGGCGCTCGGCCAGGATCAGGCCTGCCGGATCGGCGCCGCCGGGTTTCGCCAGATTCTGGAGCGGGGTTTCCGGCTCAACCATCCCGGCGCTTTCCTTCGACATCGTAGAAGACCGGGCTGGTGATCTCGGCGGCCACCACGCGCCCATCCATCAGCGGCACGAACACGGTCGAACCCAGCCTCGCCCGCCCACCCTTGATGAGGGCCATGGCGATCGAGCGGCCGAGCGTGGCGCTCCGGTAGCTCGAGCTCACATGGCCGATCATCGGCACGGGTCGTTCCGTGCCGGGCGGCCGATCGACGATCTGAGCCCCTTCCGGCAGATATTCCTTGGCATCGGCGGTGGTGAGACCGACGAGCTGCTTGCGGCCGGGATCGCGCATGAGCGGGCGGGCGAGCGAGCGCTTGCCGATGAAGTCCTTCTTCTTGCTCAGCATGGCTTCGAGGCCGAGGTCGATGGGTGTGACCGAACCGTCGGTCTCGTGCCCGACGACGATGAAGCCCTTCTCGGCTCGGAGCACGTGCAAGGCCTCGGTGCCATAGGGCGTGATGCCGTCAGCGGCGCCGGCGGCGAGCAAGGCTTCCCACAGGGCGCGGCCGTGACGGGCGGGGACGTTGATCTCGAAGGAGAGATCGCCGGTGAAGCTGACCCGGAACACGCGCGCCGGAATGCCGGCCACCCTGCCGGATCGCCACTGCATGAAGGCGAAGGCGCCGGCGGAAATATCGAAGTCGACAAGGCCGGCCAGCACGTCGCGCGCCTTCGGGCCGACCAGTGCTGCTACCGCCCATTGCTCGGTGACCGAGGTCAGGTGCACGCGCAGTGTTGGCCACTCGCATTGGCGCCACTCTTCGAGCCAATGCAGGATCGGCGCAGCGCCGCCGGTGGTAGTGGTCATGTGGAACTGGTCGGGGCCGATGCGCGCGGTGACACCGTCGTCGCGCACCATGCCGTCCTCGCCCAGCATCAAGCCGTAGCGGCAGCGCCCGACGGCGAGGCTCTTGAAGTCGTTGCAGTAGACCCGGTCCAGGAACTCCGCCGCATCGGGCCCGCGCGCGTCGATCTTGCCGAGGGTCGAGGCATCAAAGAGGCCGACGCCATTTCGCGCCGCCAGGACCTCGCGGTCGACCGCCCTTTGCATGTCCTCGCCTGGCTTCGGATAGAAGCGCGCGCGGCGCCACTGGCCGACCGGCTCGAAGACCGCGCCGGTCGCCGCCTGCCAGGAATCCATCGGCGTCACCCGGAGCGGATCGGCGAGCGCGCCGACGTTGCGCCCGGCCATTGTGCCGAAGCTGACCGGCATGTAAGGCGGGCGGAAGGTGGTGGTGCCGATCGCCGGGATGGCGGCGCCCAAGGCTTCCGACAACACCGAGAGCGCCAGCACATTGCTAGTCTTGCCCTGGTCCGGCCCCATGCCGAGGGTGGTGTAGCGCTTCACATGCTCGACCGATCGGTAGCCCTCGCTCGTCGCCAGCTTGAGATCGGCGTCGGTCACATCGTTGTGCAGATCGATGAAGCGCTTGCCGCCCTTGCCCGCTTGCCGGGGCATGACCCAGAGATGGCGCGCCGGCGACGATGCAGGCTCATCTGACCTGGGCAAGGGCGGGATGCCGCCTTCGGCGTAGCCGGCAGCGCGCGCCGCCTCGGCCCCGGCCTTGGCGCCTTGGGCCAGGCAGTCGCCGAGCGACAAGGTGCCGGCGGCGGCACCGGCGGAGCGTTCCGCTTGGGCAGAGCGGTCCGGCACGAAGGCCGCCAGCGCCGGATCGAAGCGGGTCTTGCCGCCGGACTGCGAGTAGAGATGCACCGTCGGATTCCAGCCGCCGGAGACGGCCAAGAGGTCGCAGTCCAATTGTCTGCGATCGGTGGTGACACCATCGCCGGCCTCGGTGAGGCGCGCCACTTCCAGCGAGCGGAGGCGCCGCCCGCCCTCGGTCTGGATGACGGCATAGCCGGCCAGCAGCGGGATGCTTTGCTTCAGCACCGCGACGGCAGAGGCACCTTGCGGCTCGGGCCGTGTGTCGACCACGGCTGCGACCTCCACACCGGCGCCGGCGAGATCCAAGGCGGTCAGGTAGGCATCGTCATTGTTGGTGAAGATCACCGCCCGGTTCCCGGGCCTGACGGCGAAGCGGTTGACATAGGTGCGCGCCGCCGATGCCAGGAGGATGCCGGGGCGGTCGTTGTCGGCGAAGGCCAGCGGCCGCTCGATGGCGCCGGTAGCGAGCACTACCTGCTTCGCCCTGACCCGCCACAGGCGCTCGCGCGGGTGGCCATTCTCCTGGCCTTCCTCGAGACGCTCGGCGATGGTGAGGAAGTTGTGATCGTAGTAACCGACCACGGTCGCCCGCGCGAGGCGGGTGACGTTGGCGTGGCGGTCGAGCGCGTCGGTTGCCGCCGTGACCCAGTCCTGGGCCGGCTTGCCGTCGAGGCTGGCCTGCGTGCCCAAGAGCTGGCCGCCCGGCTCGGTGTGCTCGTCGGCAATCAGCACGCGAGCGCCGCTGGCTGCGGCGGCGAGTGCCGCCGCCAGACCCGCCGGCCCGGCACCGGCCACCAGCACGTCGCAATGCTCGTTCACCTTCTCGTAGCGGTCGGGGTCCGGGCCATCGGGCGCGCGGCCGAGACCGGCGGCGCGGCGGATGAACCACTCGTATTTCTTCCAGCGGCTGGGCGGGCCAAGGAAGGTCTTGTAGTAGAAGCCGGCTGGGAATAGCGGCGACAGGTGATCGCTGACGCGGCCCAGATCGATGCGAACCGACGGCCAGCAATTCTGGCTCGCCGCCACCAGCCCGTCGGTGAGCTCGACGAGGGTCGCGCGCTGATTGGGCGTGCTGCGTCGGCCGAGGCCGAGCTGGAGGAGCGCATTCGGCTCCTCGGCGCCGGCGCTGAAGATGCCCCGCGGCCGGTGATACTTGAAGCTGCGGCCGACGAGATGGATGCCGTTGGCAAGCAGCGCCGAGGCCAAGCTGTCGCCGGGGTGGCCCTCATAGGCAGTGCCGTCGAAGATGAAGCGGCAGCCGCGGCTGCGGTCGATGCGACCCCCGGTGGCGAGGCGATAGGGCTGCCTCATGGCGCTTTGGTCGCTAGCTCAGGCGGCGCCGGCTCGCCCATGCGATAGACCCGGAGAATGCGGTGGGTGACCGTATCGCGGGCGACGTTGAACCAGCGCCGGCACCCTTGCACATGGCACCAGCGCTCGAGCTGCAAACCCTTCGGGTTCTTGCGCATGAAGAGGTAGTCGGCCCATTCCGCGTCGGCGACGCTGGGATCGGGCCGGTGGATATGCGCCTCGCCGCCGCAGCGGAACTCCGACTCCGCCCGCTCGCCGCACCAGGGGCAGGAGATCAGCAGCATCGTGCCGGATCCATCAATGCGCCACCGCTGCGGCGCCATGCTCGTCGATGAGCTGGCCCGACGTGAAGCGTGAGAGAGCAAAGGGTTCGTTGAGCTTGTGCGGGCGATCCTGGGCGATGGTGTGGGCGAGCACCCAGCCGGAGCCCGGCGTCGCCTTGAAGCCCCCGGTGCCCCAGCCGCAATTGAGGTAGAGGCCGTCGATCGGCGTCTTCGAGATGATTGGGCTCGCATCGGGGCAAATGTCGACGATGCCGCCCCAGCTCCGCATCAGCTTCAGGCGCGAGAAGATCGGAAACAGCTCGATCGCGGCGGCGACCGAGTCTTCGATGATGGGAATGCTGCCGCGCTGGGCGTAGCTGTTGAAGCTGTCGATGCCGGCGCCCAGCACCAGCTCGCCCTTGTCGGATTGGCTCACATAGACGTGCACCGTCCCCGACATGACGACCGTATCGAGGATCGGCTTGATCGGCTCGGAGACGAAGGCCTGCAGGGGATGGCTCTCGATCGGCAGCCGGAGTCCCGCCATTGCGGCCAGCACGCTCGAATGCCCGGCCGTAACCAGGGCGATCTTGGGAGCCTTGATGAGCCCCCGCGAGGTCTCGACGCCGACGACCTTGGCGCCGTCGCGCAGGATGCCGGTCACTTCGCAGTTCTGGATGATGTCGACGCCGCGCGCGTCGGCACCGCGGGCATAGCCCCAGGCAACCGCGTCGTGGCGGGCGACACCGCCCCTGGGCTGCAGCCCCGCGCCCAGCACCGGATAGCGCACGTCTTGCGCGCAGTTGAGGATGGGGCAGAACTCCTTGAGTTGGCGCAGGTTCAGGAGCTCGGCATCGATGCCGTTCAGCTTGTTGGCATGGGCGCGGCGCGACAGCTCGTGCAGGTCGTGCTGGCTGTGCGCCAGCGCCAGCAAGCCGCGTTGGCTGAACATCACGTTGAAGTTCAGATCGTCGGTAAGCCGCTCCCAGAGCTTGAGCGAATGCTCGTAGAGAAAGGCGCTCTCGTCCCAGAGATAGTTCGAGCGCACCACGGTGGTGTTGCGTCCGGTGTTGCCGCCGCCGATCCAGCCCTTCTCCAGCACCGCCACGTCGGTGATGCCGTGCTCCTTGGCGAGGTAGTAGGCCGTGGCCAGGCCATGGCCGCCGCCGCCGACGATGATCGCCTTGTATTCGGGCTTCGGCTCCGGGCTGCGCCAGGCCTCCTGCCAGCCCTCGCCGAAGCCCAAGGCATTCCGAGCGAGGCTGAGGATCGAATAGCGGGATTTGAGGGACACGAGCGACGTTCTGAGTAGTCTCTACTTGGGCGGGTGCTTCCCCTCACTCCGGCCCTCTCCCCATGGGAGAGGGGGCATGAAGCGCAGGCGATCGTAACCTCTCCCGTGGGGAGAGGTCGCGAGCGGCAGCGAGCGGGTGAGGGGAAGCCTATCCATCAGTACGGTGTCTTAGCTACGCTACCGACCTGAGCTTCTCGGCGTCCACCATCGCCGCGGTGTCGTCGAGGGCACGGCCGAAGCGGGCCAGCATCTCGTCGATCTCCGCCTCGGTGATGACCAAGGGTGGGGTGAAGGCGATGTTGTCGACCATCGCTCTGACGATGAGCCCATGGGCTTCGCAGCGCTTGGCGAGATAGCTGCCCACACCCTTCTTCGGATCGAAGCCATCCTTCGTCCGCTTGTCCTTGACCAGCTCGATGGCGGCGACGAGGCCGACGCCGCGCACCTCGCCCACCAGCGGGTGGTCGGCGAACTTGCGCAGTCCCTGCTGCATCTTGGGCGCGATCCGGCGCACGTGATCGATGATGTTTCGCTCCTCATAGATCTTCAGCGTCTCCAGGCCGACCGCGGCGGCGACGGGATGGCCGGAATAGGTGTAGCCATGGGCGAAGACGCCGATCTTGTCGGAGTTCCGCTTGAGCGCATCGTAGACCCGCTCGTCGATCATGACCGCCGACATCGGCAGGTAGGAGGCGGTCAGCGCCTTCGCCAAGGTGATCATGTTCGGCTTCAGCGCGTAGGTCTGGCTGCCGAACATGTTGCCGGTGCGCCCGAAGCCGCAGATGACCTCATCCGCGATGAACAGAAGATCGTACTTCTCGATCACCTTCTGGATCTTCTCGAAATAAGTCGCAGGCGGCGTGATCACCCCGCCGGCACCCATCACCGGCTCGGCGATGAAGGCGGCGCAGGTGTCCGGGCCCTCGGCCAGGATCAGCTTCTCCAGATTCTCCGCCATGCGGGTGGCGAAGGCCTCCTCGCTTTCGCCCGGCTGGCCGTAGCGATAGTGGTGCGGGCAATCCGTGTGAATGATGTTGGCGATCGGCAGGTCGAAGTCGCGGTGGTTGTTGGGCAGTCCCGTCAGGCTCGCCGAGGCGACGGTGACACCGTGATAACCGCGGAGCCGGCTGATGATCTTCTTCTTCTTATGCCGGCCGAGCGCGTTGTTGAAGTACCAGACCATCTTGACGACGGTGTCGTTGGCTTCCGAGCCGGAATTGGCGAAGAACACCTTCGACATCGGCACCGGCGCCATCGACAAGAGCTTCTCGGCGAGATCGATCGAGACGTCGTGCTGCTTGTGCGCGAAGGAGTGGTAGTAGGGGAGCTTCTGCAGCTGCTTGTAGGCGGCGTCGGCCAGGCGCTTCTCGCTGAAGCCGAGCGAGGCGCACCACAGCCCGGCCATCGCCTCGATATACTCCTTGCCGGCGTCGTCATAGACCTTGACGCCATTGCCCCGGGTGATGATCAGCGGTCCTTCCTGCTCATGCTTGAGGAGGTTGGTGTAGGGATGCAGATATGTCGCGATATCGCGCGCGGCGGGCGAGTTTGGACGCACGGTCATGGGGAACTCCGGGGAATGGATCTGGGCGCCAGCATAAGGGGCCCGGCTGCCGGTTGAAAGGGGTCGAACACCGGCGTTCAGGCGTATCGCCGCTTGGCTTCGAGGGCAAGGCCGAGGCCGATCGCCCCGAAGCGGTCGCCCTCCACCACCTCGGCCCCCGGCACCCGCGCCTCGATCGCCTGGCGTACCGTCGGAACCAAGGTCGATCCGCCGGTGAGGAAGAGACGCTCGACCCGCCCGGCCGGGACGCCCGCCTGGGCGAGGCAGTCGTCGATCGCCCGGGCGATCTGGCGGGTCGGCTCGGCGATCGCGTACTCCAGTATCCCGCGATCGACCGGGACGCCGAGAGCGGGCTCGAGGAGGTCCATGTCGATCCGGGTCTCTGGATCATGCGACAGCTCGATCTTCGCTTCTTCCGCCGCAAAAGCGAGGGCGTGGCCCAGGCGTTCGCGCAGCACGCGCAGCAGGCGTTCGAACAGGTGGGGCTCCGTCGCCTGCGCCCGCAAATCGCGGACTGCCGCCAGTATGTCGGCCCGGTAGAGGAAATTGATCTTGGCCCAGGTGGCGAGGTCGTGGAACAGGAAGACCGGTGCGGGCAATCCCGTTCGCGCCATCGGCGAGCCGTAGCCGAGCGCCGGCATGATCGCCTCCAGGCTCAAGAGCCGGTCGAAATCCGTGCCGCCGACGCGCACGCCGTGATTGGCGAGCACGTCATCGGCCCGCTCGGCCCGGCGGCTCCGATCCGGCCCGAGCCGCACCAAGGAGAAGTCCGAGGTGCCGCCGCCGATATCGGCGATGAGCGCCAATACCTCGCGCTCGAGGTTCTGCTCGTAGTGCAGTGCGGCGCCGATCGGCTCGAGCTGGAACGACACGTGGCGGAAGCCCGACGCATGGGCGATCTCCGCCAGGGTCGCCTCGGCCCGCCGGTCGGCGGCGGCATCGCCATCGACGAAGTGGACCGGCCGCCCATGCACGACCGCCTCCAGCGGCCGGCCCGCGGCCGCTTCGGCTTGCGCCTTGAGATGGGATACGACCAGGCCGATGACCTCGGTGAACTTGACCCGACGGCGGCGGAGCTGGGTTTCCTCTTTGATGAGCTCGGTGCCGAGCACGGATTTGAGCGATCGCAGCAGCCTGCCTTCGAGGCCGTCGGCATAGGACGCGATCGCCTTTCGGCCATAGTCGGGCGCACGCCCCTCGAAATGGAAGAAGATGGCGGTCGGCAGCGTCGTCTCCGTGCCTTCGAGCGGCGCCAGCCGGACGCCGTTTCCGTGGCCAAGACCGATGGTGGAATTGGAGGTGCCGAAATCGAGGCCGCAATAGCTCATGGGTGCGTGATCTCATTCGTGGGCGGGCCGTGGAAGCTGCAGCGACACGGATGCATTTGCTAGCTGTCAAATAAATCTGCTAGCATCGCCTCGTCGGCAGGATGACTGCCGTTCGAGCCTCCCATCACCGATGATCTCTGGTTCCGCCGCTCAAGCGCGCGTGATCGTTTGGGCGACTGCCGTCCACGGCGAGCCAATTGACTGATGGCCGGGGGCGGTCTATCAACCGAACACCGAAGACGGGCGGGTTAACCGCCTTGGTGCCGCAGGGAAACCATAGGTCCCGCACGGCCGAGACCGGCTTGGCCAGAGCGGGAAGGGGAGACGGTTGATGAAATCCTACGCGCTCGCCGCGAGCCTCGCTTTGTCCGTGGTTGCGACTTCCGCCGACGCCAAGACTCTCCGCTATTCCACCAATGCGGATCTCCTGGGCCTAGACCCGGCGATCAACAATGAGGGCCCGTCCAATGCGATGAAGGGCAACCTCTATTCGAGCCTGGTTCATCGCAATTTCGATCTGAGCCTGTCGCCGGACCTGGCGACCGAATGGTCACAGCTCAATCCAGAGACCCTGCGGTTGAAGCTCAGGCCCAATGTCAAATTTCACGACGGCTCGCCCGTAACGGCCGATGACGTGATCTTCTCCCTCGCCCGCTTCAAGGCCGAGCAGTCGGAGATGAAGAGCTACGTCGCCACGGTCAAGGAGATCCGCAAGATCGACGATCTCGCCATTGAGTTGGTGACTGAAGGTCCCGATCCGGTGCTCCTCCAGCAGCTGCCATCGTTCTACATCATGCCGAAGGCGTGGTCGGAGAAAAACAATACCACCCAAGTGGTGCGCGGCACCTCAGCCCCGACCTTCATCAACTTCAATGAGAACGGCAGCGGCCCCTACAAGCTGGTCGAGCGCGTCGCCGACAACCGCACCGTCCTGGTCGTCAACGAGAACTGGTGGGGCGGCGCCGCCAAGCGCGGCAATGTCGACCGCGCCGAGTTCCGCCCCATTGCCAACGCCGCCACCCGGGTCGCCGCGCTGCTCTCGGGCGAGATCGATCTGATGTATCCCGTCCCCTCTCAGGATATCCAGCGCATCAACCAGACGCCCGGCGCCAAGGTGCTGGAAGGCCCGGAGCTGAGGACCGTTTTCTTCGGCTTCGACCAGTTCCGCGACGAGCTCCTGGACATGAAGGGAACGGGCAAGAACCCGTTCAAGGACAAGCGGGTGCGCGAGGCCTTCTACAAGGCGATCGACATCCAGGCGATCTATCGGGTGGTCATGCGCAACGGCTCCCGGCCGACGGGCTCGATGGTGGCGCCTGGGGTTCAGGGATTTTCCGCCGAGGTCGACAAGCGTCCGCCCTTCGATCTCGAGGCCTCGAAGAAGCTCCTGGCCGAAGCCGGCTACCCCAGCGGTTTCCCGGTGCAGCTCGATTGCCCCAATGACCGCTATACCAATGACGAGGCGATCTGCCAGGCGGCCGTGCCGATGCTGGCACGGGCCGGCATCACCGTGAAGCTGAACGCCCAGACCCGCAGCCTGCATTTCGACAAGATCGGCGAGAAGGACGGATTCAACACCAGCTTCTACATGCTGGGTTGGACACCGGGCACCTTCGATGTGCACAACGCCCTCGTCAATCTCATGACCCGGAGCAAGTATCCGGCGTGGGGCATCAACAACGATGGGCGGTATTCGAATCCTCGGGTCGAGGAGCTGACGCTCAAGGCAGAGACCGAGATGGATCCGAAGAAGCGCCTCGCCGAGCTCGAAGAGGCGCAGATGATCCACAAGAACGACTACGGCCATATTCCCCTCCACCAGCAGACTCTGGCCTGGGGCGTGCGGGACACCATTGCCGACAACGTCAAGCCGCGGCCACAGAACGACGTCGACCTGACTCAGATCTCCATGAAGTAGGTGCTGGCTGCGGTTGAGCCTCGCCTCATGCGCGGTCACGGCCCGGACCCTGCTGTTTCGGGCCGTGACTATTTTGTCCGGGTGAGGGTTTACTGATGCTCGCCTTCATCATCCGCCGGCTGCTGCAGTCGACCTTGGTGATGCTGGCGGTGGCGTTCGTCGCCTTCGCGCTCTTTACCTACATGGGCGATCCGGTGAACAGCATGGTCGCCCCGGATGCGACCCTCGAGGAGCGTCAGCGGCTGCGTCATCTGCTCGGGCTCGACCAGCCCTTCTACGTGCAGTTCCTGGTCTTCCTCGGCAACGAGCTCACCGGCAATTTCGGCAATTCCTTCCGCATCGGCGCTCCCGTCGCCTCGATCATCGCCGAGCGCCTGCCGGCGACCCTCGAGCTGGTGTTCGTGGCGGCCATGTTCGCGCTCTTCGTCGGCGTGCCATGCGGCGTCTACACCGGCTTGCATCGCCATGGCGCGGTGAGCCGGGTCATGCTGACCCTGTCGCTGGTCGGCGTCTCGCTGCCGACCTTCCTCATCGGGATCTTGCTCATCCTCTTCTTCTCCGTGTTCCTGGGCTGGTTGCCCTCCTTCGGACGGGGACAGGTGGTGTCTCTCGGCTGGTGGAGCACGGGCTTCCTCACCAAGAGCGGGCTCAGATCGCTGATCCTGCCCAGCATCACCCTCGGTCTGTTCCAGACGACCTTGTTCATGCGGCTGGTGCGCGCCGAGATGCTGGAGGTGCTGCGAACGGACTACATCAAGTTCGCGCGCGCCCGCGGCCTCTCCGACCGGGCGGTGAATTTCGGCCACGCGCTCAAGAACACGCTGGTGCCGGTCATCACCATCGCCGGCCTGCAGATCGGCGGCCTCATCGCCTTCGCCATCATCACCGAGACGGTGTTCCAGTGGCCGGGCATGGGCCTCTTGTTCATTAGCGCGATCCAGTTCGTCGACGTGCCGGTGATGAGCAGCTACCTGGTGCTGGTCGCGCTGTTCTTCGTCATCATCAATCTCGTCGTCGATCTCCTATATTACGTCGTCGATCCGCGCCTGCGCATCGACCGCCCGGCGACGGCGCATTGATGGCTGCGAAGCACCACCGTCGATCTCTCCTTCGTCATGCCCGGACTCGTTCCGGGCATCCACGTCTTCCTCTCTGTAGCGAAGCCGCGTGGATGGCCGGGTCAAGCCCGGCCATGACGATTGAAGAGACGCTAAAGTAGCCGACGCGATGACCGGTCTCGCAGCGCACCGAATTCGCGACGGGCTGGGTCGGTTCCTCGACTCGGACTTCATCTACAGCTTCCGGCGCTCGCCCGCGGTCGTCGTGGCCTTCGCCGTCACCGTCGTCTTCATGCTGAGCGCGTTGTTCGCGCCCTGGATCGTGCCGCACAATACCTACGAGGTGATGACCCTCAATCTCTCCGATGCGTTTTTGCCGCCGTCATGGATCGAGGGCGGCAAGTTTGCCTATCTCTTCGGCACCGACGATCAGGGCCGGGACGTATTCTCCACGATCATCCTCGGCATGCGCGTCTCCTTGCTCGTGGGTTTCCTCGCGGTGCTGTTCGCCATGACGCTCGGCATCAGCCTCGGCCTCATCGCCGGTTATGTCGGCGGCACCTTGGATGCCGTCATCATGCGCGTGGCCGACGTGCAGCTGAGCTTCCCGGCGATCCTGATCGTGCTCCTGATCGACGGCGTGGCGCGGGGCTTGTTGCCGCGCGACATGCACGACCGGGTCGTCGTCTATGTGATCGTGCTGGCCATCGGCTTGACCGGCTGGGTGCAGTTCGCCCGCACCGTGCGCGGCTCGACGCTGGTGGAAAAGAACAAGGAATATGTCCAGTCCGCGCGTCTCATCGGCCTGCATCCCGGGCTCATCCTGTTCCGCCACGTGCTGCCCAACGTCATGGGACCGGTGCTGGTGATCGCCACCCTCAATCTGGCGCTGGCCATCCTCCAGGAATCGACGTTGAGCTTCCTCGGCGTCGGCGTGCCGCCGACCGAGCCCTCCCTCGGCACGCTGATCAGCGTCGGCAACAACTTCCTGTTCTCGGGCGAGTGGTGGATGGCGATCTTCCCCGGGGTGTTCCTGGTGGTGCTCGTGCTCTCGGTCAACTTTTTGGGCGATTGGCTGCGTGACGCCCTCAACCCGAAGCTCCGCTGATGGCGGACGCGCTGCTCACGGTGGAGAATCTCAGGGTTGAGTTCCCGACCCGTCGCGGCACCTTGGTCGCCGTCGACGACGTCTCCTTCTCCATCGGCACCGGCGAGGTGCTGGGCGTGGTCGGCGAATCCGGAGCCGGCAAGTCGCTGACCGGCAACGCCATCATCGGGCTCTTGGAGCCGCCCGGGCGGATCGCCGGCGGCCGCATCCTGCTCGATGGCGAACGCATCGACAATCTGCCCCAGGAGAAGCTCCGTCGCATCCGCGGACGCAAGATCGGCGCGGTATTCCAGGACCCGCTCACCAGCCTGAACCCGCTCTATTCCATCGGCCGGCAGCTGGTGGAGACGATCCAGACCCACTCCGAGCTGTCGCCGCAAGCCGCAAGGGGCCGCGCGATCGAGCTCCTGGCGGAGGTCGGTATCCCCGCACCGGAGCGGCGGATCGACCAATATCCCCACCAATTCTCCGGCGGCATGCGCCAACGCGTCGTGATCGCGCTGGCGCTCTCGGCCAATCCACGTCTGGTCATCGCGGACGAGCCGACGACGGCGCTCGATGTGTCGATCCAGGCGCAGATCATCCAGCTCCTGAAGCGCCTCGGCCGTGAGCACGGCACCGCGATCATGCTGATCACCCACGACATGGGCGTGATCGCCGAGACCGCCGACCGGGTGGCGGTCATGTATGCCGGCCGCATCGCCGAGATCGGACCGGTGCGCTCCGTGATCAAGGAGGCGCAGCACCCCTACACGGTCGGCCTCATGGGCTCGATTCCGATGGTGGGCGCCGATCGCGACAAACTGGCGCAGATCGACGGTTCGATGCCGCGCTTGACCCAGATCCCGCCGGGCTGCGCCTTCAACCCGCGCTGCCCGCATGCCTTCGAGCGCTGCCGACGGGAGCGCCCGGAGCTGCTGCCGGCCGGCCGCTCCGATGCGGCGTGCTGGCTGCACGCCGAAGGTTCTCGGGCCGGCCAGCAGAAGGCGAGCGTCCATGGCTGAGGGCATGGCCGTCGCCGGGGGCGAGCATCCCTTGGTGCGGGTGTCCAACCTCGCGCGCTATTTCGACGTCTCGCCGCCCTTCCTCAACAGGCTGCTCGAGGGCCAAAGGCGCGCCTCGCTGAGAGCCGTGGACGGCATCGATTTCGAGATTCGCAAAGGCGAGACCTTCGCCTTGGTCGGCGAATCCGGCTGCGGCAAGTCGACCGTGGCAAGGCTGGTGGTCGGCCTCTACCGGCCGAGCCGCGGCATCATCGAGTTCGAGGGCGTGGATTTCGCCGGGCTCACCACGCGGGCGCAGCAGGCAAAGCTCAGGCGCCGGCTGCAGATGGTGTTCCAGGACCCCTTTGCCTCGCTCAATCCGCGCTGGCGCGTGGCCGAGATCATCGCCGAGCCGATCCGCGCCTTCCGCCTGATCGAGGGCAACGAGAGGATCATGGCGCGGGTGGCGGAGCTCTTGCGGCAAGTGGGATTGACGCCGGCGGATGGCGAGAAGTATCCCCACGAGTTCTCCGGCGGCCAGCGCCAGCGCATCTCCATCGCCCGCGCGCTCGCCTCCAATCCCGAGTTCCTCGTCTGCGACGAACCGACCTCGGCGCTCGACGTCTCGGTGCAGGCGCAGATCCTGAATCTTATGAAGCAGCTGCAACGGCAGCTGAAGCTGACTTATCTGTTCATCAGCCACAATCTGGCGGTCGTCTACCACATGGCCGATCGGGTCGGTGTCATGTATCTCGGCCGGCTGGTCGAGGTGGCGCCGGCGCGCACGCTGTTCTCGACCCCGCGGCATCCCTATACGCGCATGCTCCTGGACACCATTCCCGACCTCGCCATGACTGGCCGGCAACGCACCCCGGTCGGCGGCGAGGTGCCGAACCCGATCGCGCCTCCCTCGGGCTGCGCCTTCCATCCGCGCTGTCCCTTCGCCAATGACCGTTGCCGCCACGAGCGTCCGGAGCCGCATGCGAGCGCCGAAGGTTCGCTGGTGGCGTGCCACGGCGTGGAGGAGGGGAGGGTGACGTTCGGTGCCCCGATCGCGCCGCCTTCCGGGGGGGCTTGAGCCTGGAGGACGCGCAATGACCGTTCTCGTCTTTGGCTCGGTCAACATGGATCTGTTCGTCGACCTCGAGCGGTTGCCGCGCCCGGGCGAGACGGTGGTGACGGCGAGCTACCGCACCCAGCCGGGCGGCAAGGGCGCCAACCAGGCGGTTGCGGCCTGCCGATCGGGGGCGCGGGTGCGCCTCTACGGCATGGTCGGCGAGGACGGCTTCGGCCAGACCCTGCTTGCGGGTCTCGGCAAGGAAGGCGTCGATGTCTCCGGCGTCGGGCGCGCGCCGCAGCCGACCGGTGTCGCCTTCATCGCCGTCGACGGCAAGGGCGAGAACATGATCTTCGGGGCGATCGGCGCCAATCTCGAAGCCAAGGCCGATCAGGTGCCGGACTATCTGCTCGGGCGCGACCTGATCGTGGTCTTGCAGATGGAGGTCTCGCCGGCGGAGAACGTCATCCTCGCGCGCCGCGCTCGCGCCCGCGGCGCTCGGGTGCTGCACAACCATGCCCCCGCGCTGCCGTTGCCGGAGGGGCTGCTGGATGCCACCGACATCCTCGTCGTCAATGAGCATGAGGCGGCAGCGCTGGCGCAGTTCCAGGGCTGGGCCGAACGCGAGCCCCGGCTGGTGGCGGCGCGGCTCACGCGCGAGCGCGGGCTGACTGCGATCGTCACCCTCGGCGAGACGGGAGCGATTGCGACGACCGCGCGCGGCATTGCGGCGGTGCCATCGCTTGCCGTTGAGGTCGTCGACACGGTGGGTGCCGGGGATGCGTTCGTCGGAGTGCTTGCCGCCTCGCTCGACGCCGGCGCCGATTTGCACGAGGCCCTGCGCTCCGCCTCGGTCGCGGGCGCGCTCGCCTGCGAGAAGCACGGCGCGCAGACCGGCCTGCCGAGGCGCGCGGAGATCGAGCGGCGGCTGCCGGAGCTGGGGCCTATCGAGGCGCTGGCCTAGCCTATGCCGGCCCTGACGGATCTCACCATTGCCGAGGCAGGGCGCCGGATCGCCCGCGGCGTGCTCTCGCCGGTCGATCTCGTCTCCGCCCAGCTCGAGCGGATCGAAGCCGTGGATGGCAGGCTGCACAGCTTCATTCGGCTCCTGGCGAAGGATGCGTTGCGGGAAGCGCGGCGCGCGGAGCGAACGATTCGTGCCGGCGGATATCTCGGGCCGCTGCACGGCATACCCGTCGGCCTCAAGGACGTGATCGAGACGAAGGGTGTGGCGACGACGGCGCAATCGAAGATCCACGAGCAGCATGTTCCCGCCGCCGACGCGACGGTCGTCAGGCGCCTGCGTGCCGCCGGCGCGATCATTCTCGGAAAATTGACCACCCATGAGTTCGCCATCGGCGGGCCGTCCTTCGATCTGCCCTGGCCGCCGGCGCGCAATCCGTGGAACCTCGACCGCTTCACCGGCGGCTCCTCCTCCGGCTCCGGTGCAGCCGTTGCTGCCGGGCTGGTGAGCGGAGCGCTCGGCACCGATACCGGCGGCTCGATCCGCACGCCCGCGGCATTTTGCGGCATTGCTGGGCTGAAGCCGAGCTACGGCCTGGTGAGCCGCGCCGGCGTCATCCCCTTGGCATTCTCGCTTGATCATTGCGGTCCCATGGCATGGACGGCCGAAGATTGCGCCCTCATGCTGGATGCCATGGCCGGGTTCGATCCAGCGGATCCGGCCAGCGTATCGGTCCGGCCGCAGCGTTATGCCCGGCACGCCAAGACCGACATTGCCGGCATGCGGATCGGTGTCGTCCGGCACTTCTACGAGCGCGACCTCGAGGCGTCAGCCGAGGTGCATCGCGGGATCGAAGCCGCGCTCAAGGTTCTCCGCGGTCTAGGCGCCAAGCTGGTGACGGTCGAGCTGCCGAGGCTCGCCGAGTGGGATACGTGCGCCCTGGTTCTCACCCACGCCGAGGGTTACGCGGTGCACGAGAGCAATTTCAAGAGCCGCCCCGGCAGCTACGGCAAGGTGGCGCGGGAACGCTTGCTTGCCGGTGCCATGCTGCGCGCCTCCGACTATATTCAGGCGCAGCGGCAGCGCCGCCGCCTGTCGGTACGCTATGCCGAGGCGATGGCGAATCTCGACGGGTTGATAACCGCGTCCGTGCTCGACGAACCCAGCCGGATCGACGAGATGGTCCCCTGGTCGTCGCTGAAGCCACGCCAGCGCATGGCCTCGACTCCCTTCAACGTCACCGGCGCGCCGGCGCTGGTCGTGTGCGTCGGCCTGTCGTCCAACGGCTTGCCGCTGGCCATGCAGATCGCCGCGAAGCCCTTCGACGATGGGATCGCGCTCGCCATCGGGCGGGCCTATGAGCGGGCGACGAATTGGCGCAGCCTTCGCCCCCCGCTATGAGCGGTGTGGTGATCAAATATTTTTTGAAACTGCCCTCTAGGAAAATCAGGCCGATAGCAGGGACCAAGATCGTGGACTCGGAAATAGATTTTGAAACTATGATTGAGGGCAGCGAGCGGGTTTCGGTAGGCGCTCAAATAGTTTTGAAACTCGCCTCTCGCCTCACCCCTAGGGGCATGAGCGTAATTGGCGACCCTGATCGGTGCCGCAGCTTGACCCTGGTAACGGAAGTAGCTCCCAGCGACCGAGAGCGCAGTTTCGATCATAAGCTGGCAATCGGTCCTGAAAACAGTGGCGATACAAATCACCGGAGGGATTTGAACTCCCAAGCAATCATTAGGATTCTCGAGGGCCGACGTTTCCACTCAGGGCCTGCAGCCGTGTGGGGGCCAGATGGGGGGAATCTTCTCAATCGCTCGACGCTCCGATTGCCGGGCAATGCATGCCACCGGCGCGCCCTTTCAGCACTCCTGACTCATGGACGATTTCCGGGACAAACTGCGTCTGGCGGTAAGCCATCACATGGACGCCGGCTACTCCAGGAATCTCCCGCACCTCTTGAATGATCTCGATGCACAATTGTCTTCCTTCGGCCCGCTGATCTCGTGCGCCTTCCAGCCGGGCGATGACGCTGTCCGGGATATGAACGCCTGGCACATGGCGCCGCATCCAGCGTGCGGTTCGCACCGATGAGAGCGGACCGGTTCCGACGAGAATGTAGCAACTTTGGTCTATGCCGAGGTCGCGTATCCGTTCCATGAAGGCTCGCAGCATCGGCACGTCGAAGCAGAATTGCGTCTGGACGAACTGCGCGCCGGCAGCAACCTTCTTGGCCAGCCGCAGCGGACGAAATTCGAAGGGCGGCGCAAAAGGGTTTTCGGCGGCGCCTAAGAAGAGCCGTGGCGGTGATGTGATTTTTCGCCCCGACAAGAACATCCGCTCGTCCCGCATGCGCTTGATGGCGCCAAGTAAAGAGACGGAGTCGAGATCGAACACGGGCTTCGCTTCCGGATGGTCTCCGGCCTGGACGCCGTCGCCCGTCAGGCACAGTACATTGGAGACACCCATCGCCGCAGCGCCAAGCACGTTTCCCTGAATTGCGATCCGGTTGTAGTCGCGACACGAAATCTGAAGGATCGGCTCGTAACCGGCTCGGATGAGCAACGCGCACATTGCCACGCTCGACATGTGGCAATTGGCGCCCGACCCATCGGTCGCATTGATCGCGTCGACCGCGCTGCCGAAGAGCGTCGCTCTGTCGAAAACGTCCTTCGGATCGGCGGAATCGGGCGGATCGAGCTCCGCGGTGACAGCGAACTCGCCCCGGCGGAGCACATGTTCGAGCCGCCCGGCCGAAACCTGCCCCGCTTCGAATTGTGCGGCATCGAGATGGCGCGCGACGTCCGCTTGGGGTTGGTTCAAGATCCGGACTCACCACCGTCGAGCGCGTGCTCACCCCGGCTGACGGCGAGCCAGGATGACCTCTCTTTGAGGCGATGATCGATCGGTATTTGCGGTTGCCGGATCCGATCGCCGCATCGCATTCGAAGCGATCCTTCCCATGCCATCACCCAAACGCACGGCATCTCGGCATCGATTTCACAACGGCCGTCAGGCCGCACCCCGCCGCAAGGTCCATTCCGGAGACCTTTCGGACAGTTCATCGGGCATGACATTCCTGTCGACGACAGGATGCATTGACCGCACATGCGACAGTCGAACAGAGCGCCCTTGACCGCGCGCTCGATCGAGGCAACCGGCGCCTCCAAGCGGTCGAACCCGATCCATCTCAGGACGAGCCCGCTGGCGATCAGGACGCGTTCGAAACGGCAGTAGAGGAACTCCAGCAATCGCGCATGCCGTACGCTCCAAGACCGGCGGGCTGCGCCTACTCTATTGCCGGCGCGCCTTCCGGTCGGTTCGAAGGCATATAGAGCAGAGGGCATGACGCCAGACCCGATTGCGCTCAGCGTGCCCGGTCGAGCGTGAAGTCGTATTGGAGATGGAAATAGGGCCGATCGACCTTGCTGCCGTCGGGCGCTTCGCCTACTGAGCAGCTGCGATAGGAGCGAATGAGCGAGTCCTTCACTCCAAACACAGCATCTGAGTCGAGATACTGATCGCCAGCGGCAAACACGTGGGTCACCAAGGGGTGATACCCCGGGGCCTCGATCATGAAATGCACATGCGCGGGTCGCCATGGATGCCGACCTTGAGCTCCCAGCATTCGTCCGACGGGACCATCATGGGGGATCGGATAGGGAGCAGGCCTTATTGTCCAAAAACAAACATCACCGTGCTCGTCCGCTCGAAATCGCGCCCGCATGGCATGCCCCCGGTTCGGTTCCGAATGCTGCACGTCGTAGTAGCCGTCCTGATCCGAGTGCCATACGTCGACGACCGCCCCTGCGATCGGCTTGCTATCCAGACCGCGAACGGTCGCAGATACGTAAAGCGGGGCGCCCTTCATGCCGCTCGAAATATCGGAGCCCAGCGGATACTCGGGAGGATTTTGGACGTAGAAGGGACCGAGCACGGTCGTCTGGGTGGCGTCAGAGGACAGCGCATTGTTGATGGCATCGACCAGCATCGAGACGCCGAGGGTGTCGGACAGGAGAATGAACTCCTGACGTTTCTCGTCGCACATCTGACCTGTGCGCGTCAGGAACTCGATGCCGGCAGTCCATTCACGCTGCGTCGGCCTCACCTCGCGCACGAATGCGTGAAGATGGCGGACCAGCGCCTCGCTGATCTGCCGAATGCGGGGATCCGCGGCGCCTTGGATACGTTGGAGGACGGCATCGGTAATCGTCGACTCATCGAAGTTCCGCATCGCTGTCTCCATCCCTCGGCCGAGTCTCGGCGGCTCAGCGCCTCGCCTCAACGGATACGCTCCCCCGGGCCAGTCCGCTGGCCTCCGGGCGTGATCCGGACCACGCCCGGAGGAGCAGCTGAAGTATGGCTTCGCGTTCGACTGGCCGCGGGTTCCAGTAAGGTTGAGTAACGGCGAGATTCGCCACGCGTTCGATCCCAGCTCTAGGCATGCCAATGTCGCGAAGGGCGAGCTTCGCATCGAGGCGCTTGGCCAAGTCGTAGATCCCCTGCGCCGCGTCCGTTGCGCCGAGCGCGCGTGCGATCCGATCCATAGCCTCAGGGGCGCACGACGCATTGTATGCGAGCGCGTGCGGCAGTATGATCGTGTGCGCTTCTGCGTGCGGCAGGTCAAAGGAGCCGCCCAGCGTGTGACAGAGCTTATGGTGTAGAGCCATACCGACCGCTCCGAGGCACGTTCCGCAGAGCCAAGCGCCGTAAAGAGCTTCCGAGCGCGCCGCCAGATCGCGCCCATTCTCCACGACCAGAGGCAATGCCCTGGCAAGCGCTGCGATCCCCTGCTCGGCCATGAGCGAGATCACGGGATTGCAGTCCTGTGCATACAGCGCTTCGGCACCATGGGCGATCGCGTTCATTCCGGATGCGGCCGACAGAGCGGTCGGCAAGGTGCAGGTAAGGTTCACGTCATAGATGACGGCTTCGGGCAGAACCTTCGGGCTTCTCTGCGTCGTTTTCACACCCTCCCGGGTCTCGCCTAGAATCGGCGTCATCTCCGATCCGGCGTAGGTGGTGGGTATGGCGAGCTGCGGCAGATCGGTCCTGAGTGCGATGGCCTTGGCGAGACCGATTGCCGATCCGCCACCGATCGCCACCAACCCGTCGACTTTCAGATCGCGCGCGAGCGCCAGCGCCGCTTCCGTTACCCTGACCGGCGTGTGCATGGCCGCGCCGGAAAAGAGAAGTACGGCCCGATCCCCCAGCCGGAGCATGATGTCTCGTGCCGGCGTCTCATGATGCGGGCCGCACAGGACGAGCGCCCGGCTCAGCCCCAAGCGCTCACTCTCCTCACGCACCCGGCCGACGGTTCCCGCGCCAAAGACGACGCGGCTCGACAGCGCCTGGTAGACGAAGTCCTTCATGACCAGTCGCCGCCCATCCGGCAGTGGCAGCCTCCACATATGGCGATTTCCTTCTGCATGAGGCGCGCCTCAGTGGGCAACCGAACGGGCGCGCCGCTCAGGCCAGGGGACATGCCTGCCGAGCAGCGTTTCCACCACGGCATCGGCATTCACATCGCTCTCGCCGCGCCAGGCGACCACCTGATCGGGCCTGATCAACGCCAGCGGCGCCTCATACAGCTCGCGCAGTCTGGAGGACTCGACGTGGACGATTTCAAGCTGCATGCCCGCCGCGAGGGCCGCCGTTTTCAAGCGCTCTCCTGATGGCGGATCAGCGCCGATCCGCAGCAGCGTCCAGTCGAACCCGAAGGCATCGAACAGCGAGCGCCCGTCATCCAGCCATAAATGCGGCGCACGGCCACCCGGGGACGCCGTCGGCTGGTAGACATGGGCATTGTCGGGAGGGATCGGTGCACCGTCCGGCACGATAATGGTCGACGTATCGTAACGCGCCCCAAACGTCACTCCCGGGATATTGAACTCGGATTTTCCGTGGCGCTCGAGATAGGCGCCAGCCTCGCGCCGCAGCTCACGGCCCAGATCATCATCTCCTTCGAGCCCCGGCTTGGCGACGAAGCAGCCGAGCGACTCTGCGAAGGCGCGTGCATATCCCGTATTGCGTACGGCCACCGGGCGCCGCTCGATCTCATAGGTGTCGAGCAGTCTCTCGTCCGCAACGCCCTTCACCACCGATGCGAGCTTCCAACCCAGATTGACTGCATCCTCTACGGCTGTGTTGTAGCCAAGGCCTCCAGCAGGAGTGAACAGATGGACGGCGTCGCCGCCGAGCATGACGCGTCCGCTCTGGAAGCGATCGGCGACGAGCGCGTGACCGGCTGTCCAGGATCCACGCGACAGAAGCTCCGTGCGGACCGGTGCGCCGACCGCCGCCAGGAACATGCTCAGCGCGTCAGCATCGCTTATGCGGTTCTCGTCTTCGCCGTCCCGCAGCTGCGTGTGGAATGCGAACTCGCCCTTACCGTCGACGGCGCACATGAAGGCGCGACGATCCTGATTGAAGGCCACGTTCATCCAGGCGGGCTGATGCGGCACCACCTGATAGAATTCCGGGGCGCGCAAATACAGCGCCAGCATCCGACCCCCGAAGAAGTCGCGGACCGCTCCGGTCTCGCCGACATAATGAAAGCCGAGCTGACGCCGGACGAAACTGCGCGCGCCGTCGCCGGCGGCGAGATAGCGTCCGCTTACCGTCCTGCGCCTGCCATTCGTTGCATCTTCGACTTCGGCAATGACGCTGTCGCCGACGTCGGAGAAGCCGGTGAGCCTCCATCCGAAGTTGATAGTCACCGTCTCGAGAGCTTTGGCGTGGCGGAGGAGCACGTGCTCGACAAATTTTTGCGACACCCGGTGCGGGAGCTCCGCCGCGCTCCACGAGCCCGAGAGGCCTCTGACCCGGTCGCGTGCTTCCCGTGCGGACGGAAGCCCGAAGCGCGCAAGCTCGTGTTTGGCATAGCGCGTGAAGTACGCGATGTCGGTCGGGAAATCCGCGGTGAGACCCAACTCCCTGATCTCATCCGCAATGCCCAGCCTGCGATAGTATTCCATCGTCCGGGCCTGGGTGGCGTTGGCCTGCGGATTGAATGCAGTCGATTGCTTTTCGTCGAAGAGTTCGGTGCGAATGCCTCTGCGTCCGAGCTCAATGGCAAGCATCAGCCCAAACGGCCCGCCCCCCACGATCACCACGTCGACGTTCGTGGAAGGCATGCCGGCAAGATCTCTCTGAGTTGTACCTTGCGATTATTGGTAAGGAAACCGGACTATTTTGTCAATGCGGTCCGGCGCCCTCCATTGCCGGGCGCTCGGGCCCTGTCATGGGCTTCGACATACGTCGCGAGCTGCTCGATCAACAGGGTCACCATCGTATCTCCGAGCGTCTGCCTCATTTCCGACTCGGCGATGTTCAGGCTTTTATGAAAGGCCTCCAGCCAGGCAAATCCCTTCAGCGTAAAACAAACCAGCTTTGCCCGGCCATCCGATGGATCCGGCTTCTTCTCGATGAGACCCGTCCGCTCGACCTGATCGACCAGCTCGCTCATCGACTGCTTCGTCATCGCTGCCCGTCTCGCCAATTCGACCAGACGCGTTCCGTCTTCATCGAGGTTCCGCGTCAGATTGATATGGGCGACGGTCAGTTCACCGTGCCCCACGTCACGCAACAGCTCGATGATTCGCCCTTCGAATATTCGCACAGCCTCGTTCATGCGTCGCCCGATGTTATTGAGGCGCCAAGCGTTCTTCATGTTCGACGTCCGCTGTTGACGGGCTGGCGTAATCGCAATCTGGAGTCCGAGATAAATTTGGCGAACCATATCGAGTGCACCTTGACCGGGGAATAGGCGAGCGATAATAGTCAGGTAACCGATCTAATATGCTCGGCGCATCTTGAGGAAGGAAATCGCCGAATGGCCGCTCTGCTGAAGTCACTTGAGGATCTGATCGGTGCGACTCCGGATCTCGTCGATTATTTCTACAACGACACGGTGGCTCCTCACTTCAAGGCCCGAACCAGCCTGACCGCGGCGTTCATCCCGCCTGAGTTCACCAATTGGCGCGACGAACAGCGGGCCTGGCGCCACACGGCAATTCTGTTCGACCAGTCCCATCATATGCCCGAGCTCTTTCTCAAAGGGCCCGATGCTCTGCGGCTCCTCACTCGGTTGGGAATCAACACGTTCAAGAATTTCGCACCCGATCGAGCAAAGCAGTTCATCGCGTGCACGCCCCGGGGGCACGTGGTCGGCGACTGTGTCGCTTACTGTCTCGGAGCCGACAGCTTTGAGCTGGTCAGCGGCATGCCGGTGCTCAATTGGATCAATTATCACGCCGAGACCGGTGGCTATGATGTCGCGATCGAGCGGGACGATCCAACCCCGTACAACCCGAAAGGCAGGCGGATCAAATACCGCTTCCAGCTTGAGGGGCCGAATGCGGGAGCGATCTTCCATGAGGCGGTCGAAGGAAGCGTCCCGGAGATTCCGTTCTTCCGCACCGCGCGTGTGAAGATCGCCGGCCACGAACTCCTCGTGCTCAGGCATGGCATGGCCGGACACCTCGGCGCCGAACTCTCCGGACCCTATGAGGAGATGGAGCTGGTGCGCTCCCACCTGCTCGAGGTGGGCCGGAAGCATGGATTGAAGGCGAGTGGGACCAAAACCTACTTCAGCACCATTTTCGAGTTCGGGTGGATGCCATACCCTCTGCCCGGCATCTATACCGGAGACGAACTCGGCGATTACCGAAGATGGCTGCCAAGCGCCGGCTGGGAGGCCAATGCGCAGTTGGGTGGCAGTTTCTATTCGCCGAACATCGAGGACTATTACGTCACACCCTGGGATCTGGGCTACGGTCACATTTTGAAATTCGATCACGACTTCATCGGGCGCACGGCGTTGGAGACCATGGCAAATGGTGCGCGCCGCGCCAAGGTCACGCTGGTCTGGAACCGGAAGGACGTGCTGAAGATTTTCGCGTCCCAATTCGGTGGCGGCCCGCGCTACAAGGCCCTCGATTTCCCCGTCGCCTATTATGGGTGGCCGCATTTCGACGAGGTGACGACTCCCGGCGGCGAACTGGTTGGCCTCTCCTGCCACTGCGGCTACTCGAACAACGAGGGCGAGATGCTTTCGCTCGCCATGATCAACGAGACCCATGCACAGCCGGGCACGCCCATCGTACTGACATGGGGCGAGCCGAATGGCGGGTCGCGCAAGCCCCATGTGGAGCGGCACGAACAGGTGAAGATCCGGGCAACAGTGGCCTCGGTGCCGTATGCAAGGTCCGTCCAGGAGATGAAGAAGGCGGCAATTCGCTAGTCTCGCCGCTTCGTCTCCGGTCGATATATTGTCCTTATTCCTGACTATCTCGTCGCAAAGCTTTTTGGCGTGCGGCACCATCGATCAGCCCTCCCGCGCATATTCTGTGCGGAACGATGGCGCCTTCTGCGACGACCCTAAGGATGTTGCATCCCCGTCCCGTATTGACAGTTAGTCTGGTTACCGTACTATTTCGATTAAGAACGGGTCGCACCGGAAAGCCGCGTTTACCAGGGAGGAATCGGATGAAGCCACTTCAGATGGCGAGTGTGATCGCAGGGCTCCTCGCCGCGCTGGTTACGTGCCCGTCCTCCGCCGAAACGATCAGGGTCGGCATCATCGCGACCTTCTCCGGGCCGAACGCGATCTGGGGCAAGCAGTTCAAGGAGGCGACGGAGGTCTACGTCGCAGAGCACGGCGACTCGATCAACGGCGACAAGATCGAGTTCATCTACAAGGATGTCGCCGGGCCGAATGCGGACGCGAGCAAGGCCGCCGCACAGGACCTTCTGGTGCGCGATCAAGTCAAATACCTCGGCGGCTTCGACTTCACCCCCAATGCGCTTGCCGTCGCTCCGCTGATCACCCAAGCAAAGGTTCCGGCCGTCATCTTCAACGCGGCGACGTCGTCGATCAATAAGCAGTCCAATTTCTTCCTGCGTACAAGCTTCACGCTCTGGCAGGTGTCGGTCCCGATGGCCAACTGGGCTGCGGCAAACGGTGCCAAGACCGTCATAACGGCTGTCACCGACTACAATCCCGGCGTCGATGCCGAGACCGCATTCGCCAGCGCTTTCGAAAAGAAAGGCGGCAAGATCGTCAGCAAGATCCGCATGCCGCTCCAGACCACCGATTTCGCGCCGTTCATGCAGCGCATCAAGGACTCCGGGTCCGACGGCGTGTTTGCCTTCCTGCCGGCGGGTCCTGCGACCTTCGCCTTCACCAAGGCCTACAACGAAGGCGGCCTGAAGCAGGCGGGAATCCGCTTCTATGGTACCGGCGAGACCGACGAGACGACCATCGATGCGCTCGGTGACCAGGCCACCGGTCTCGTCACGGCCTATCACTACTCGGACGCGCACGAGTCCGACTTGAACACGGCCTTCACGGCAAAGTTGAAGCAGATGTTTCCGAGCTCAAGAGCCAATCTCGCGTCGGTCGGGGCCTACGATGGCGTCCATCTGATTTACCAGATGATCAAGGCCGCCAAGGGCGACGGCGTGAAGGCGATCGAAGCGGCGAAGGGCCTGGCGTGGGAGAGCCCCCGCGGACCGGTCAAGCTCGATCCGGAGACCCGCCACGTCGTCCAGAACGTGTACATCCGGCGTGTCGAGAAGGACCCGCAGGGTCGGCTCATAAACAAGGAATTCGACACGGTCCAACAGGTACCGGACCTCGGGTTCAATCCCTAGCGATGGCCACTCGGCTTCGGGGTGGCAGCCCTTTGCCCGAGAGCCGGGAGCGTGACCTGCACCGCGCGTCTGGTCCCTCGGATTGATCGATGTTGGTTGCGCTCAGCATCATCATCGATGGTGTCGCCTATGGGATGATCCTGTTCATGATCTCCGTCGGACTCTCCGTCACGATGGGGCTCATGCGGATCATGAATCTAGCGCATGGTGGCTTTGCGCTCATCGGCGGTGCCATCGCGCACGCGCTGACGGTCCGCCTCGGCATCGATTTCGTTCCTGCCGCGATCTTATCGATCATGACCGCGGTGCTGATTTCGTTTGCTCTCGAACGGATTGTCTATCGCCCGATCTACCGCCTCGGAGAGCTCGGGCAGGTGCTCGCAACCATCGGCGTCACGTTCATCATCATTGCCATTGTCAATTTTTTCCTTGGCTCGACGCTGCTGCCCATTCGGCCACCGTCCTTCATGACCGGCTCCGTTACATTGGGGTTCAAGACACTGCCAATGCATAGGCTGATCGTCATCGGCGCGGGCGCGATGGTCCTGGTGTTTCTCTATTGGCTCATCGAAAGGACCCGCTTCGGGATCTATCTGCGCGCATCGGTGGATAATCACGCCACAGCGGCCGCTCTCGGGATCAACACCTCGAAGATCTATGCTGTGACCTTCGCTCTTGGGGCCGGTCTTGCCGCCCTGGGCGGCATGCTCGGAGCCGAGCTGCTTCCGCTCGAGGCCTATTATCCGCTCCGCTACATGGTTCTGTTCCTCACCGTGGTTGCGGTTGGTGGGCTTGGCACCATCACCGGCTCGTTCGCGGCGGCGATGGGATTGGGTATCCTTGATACGGGCTCGCGATATTTGCTCTCGGAGTTCGGAACGATCGTCTTCTTCCTGGCGGTCATGCTGCTTCTGTCCGCTCGTCCAAGAGGGCTCCTTGGAAGAGCGTGACATGCTCCAGGCTCCTGTGATCAGCGCGAGGGCTTGGAAGCGATCGACCTATCGCTTCACGCCGGAGCTGGTGATCCTCCTCGGCGCCGCGCTTGCATTCATTTGCTTTCCCTACGACCTCGGCTTTCTCACGCGGACCCTGATCATGATGATCCTGGTCCTCTCTTTGGACCTGATCTTGGGCTACGCGGGCATAGCGTCGTTGGGGCACGCCGCCATGTACGGCACGGGCGCCTATGCGGCAGGCCTGTTTGCCATTCATGTGACGCAAGAGCCGGTCCTCGGGCTCTTCGCGGGCGGAGCCGCGGGAGCTCTCGCGGCTTGGGCCTCGGGATTGCTCCTGCTGAGGACGCACGGGCTTGCGTTCCTCATGCTGTCCATTGCGGTAGCGGCGGTGCTTCAGGACCTTGCCTCGAAGGTCCGCTCCGTCACCGGAGGTGCGGATGGGCTGACCGGGATCACGATGGGCCCGGTGCTCGGCATGTTCGAGTTCGACCTGCCGGGCCGAACCGGCTTCTGGTACGCGTGCGCGGTACTCCTCATCGTCACCCTCAGCCTTCAGACGACCGTCAACTCCGCATTCGGCCTGGCGCTGCGCGGGATCAAGAATAGCCCTACGCGAATGCGCGCGATCGGGACACCCGTCTACCGGCGCCTCGTCAGCGCCTATGTGATCGCGGGCGCAGTTGCGGGGATTGCCGGTGCTTTGTCGGCGCAGATTACCGCGCTCGTCAGCATCGAATCCTACAGCTTCTCTCTCTCCGCCGAGATCATGGTGATGCTGATCCTCGGCGGCTCGGGGCGTCTCTATGGCGCCATTCTGGGCACACTCATCTTCGCGGTGATCCAGCACGTCGCTGCCGCGATCGATCCGTTCAACTGGCTGTTCGTGATCGGCGTGCTGCTTCTCACCGTTGTGTTCTTCGCCCCCGAAGGGCTCCTGTCGGTGCCGATCCGCCTGATCAGGTTGGCCAGGGGATCGTCATGACGGGGCTCCGGGTTGAATCGCTGTCGAAAAGCTTCGGCGGCATCGCGGTCGCGCGTTCGCTTACGCTCGAGCTGCCGCCCGGCTCGCGGACGGCGTTGATCGGGCCCAACGGAGCCGGCAAGACCACCTTCGCCAATCTGATCACCGGAACGCTCAAGCCATCCAGTGGACGCATCACGCTCGATGGAGCGGACATTGGGGCGCTCTCACAGGCTGAGCGCGCCAAAGCCGGCATCGCCAAGACCTTCCAGATCACGAACCTGTTCAAGGACCTGACGGTCCGCGAGAATCTGCGGATCTCGCTTCTCGAGCGCGAGGGCCGCACCGGAAACTTCGTGACGCACAGTTGCGCCGTTCCGGCGATCGAGGAAGAGATCGAGGAGAATCTTGCACAATTCAATCTCCTGCCGATGGCGGACAGACGCGTTGCGGACCTGGCCTATGGTCAGCAGCGCTTGATCGACATGGCGCTCGCGCTGGCGCTGCGCCCGCGGGTTCTGATTCTGGATGAGCCGGCGGCCGGCGTTCCCTCAGGGGAAAGCCACCTCATCGTGAGCGTGATCAAGCGCCTGCCCGCCTCCTTGTCAGTGCTCATCATCGAACATGACATGAAGCTCGTGTTCGAGGTGTCGCATCGGATTATCGTTCTCGTGGCTGGCGCCATTCTGGTCGAAGGTACGCCAGAAGAGATCAGCCGCAACGCGAGCGTCCGCGAGCTCTATCTCGGAGCTCGGCATGGCTGAACCCATCTTGCGACTGAAGAACGTAGTCGCAGGTTATGGCGAGACGCATGTGTTGCAAGGGATCAGCTTCGATGTCAACAGAGGGGAGCGGCTGGCGATCCTCGGCCGCAACGGCGTCGGGAAGACGACAACCCTGTCGACGGTCATGGGCTTGACGCGGCTCCATCGGGGTACGATCGAATTCAAAGGTCGCGAGATCGGGAGACTACCGCCCTACCAACGCGCGCGCGCCGGGCTCGGTCTGGTGCCGCAGACGCGGGATATATTTACCTCCCTCACGGTCGAGGAAAACCTCCTGGCGGGTGCGCGCAATGGAGCCTTGATTGACCAGGCTTATGAGCTGTTTCCGCCTCTCAAGGCGAGGCGGGCAATCGGTGGCACGTTGCTCTCCGGCGGAGAGCAGCAAATGCTGTCGATTGCTCGAACCCTCATAGGTGCGCCGGACGTCCTGCTGCTGGACGAGCCTCTGGAGGGCTTGGCGCCGGTCATCCGCGACATGCTGATGGATACCTTCGAGACGCTCGCCGCGAGCCGCGGCCACACGATCGTCCTGGTCGAGCAGCATACGGCGCTCGCCCTCGAATTTGCCGATCGCGTGCTCGTGCTCGACCAGGGTGCCATCGTGCTCGAAGGGCATGCGGCAGACCTGAAAGGGCGCCCCGATCTTCTCGACAAGCACATCGGTCTTGCGCTCGACAATTCATAGGAGGTCCAAGCGATGACCACCAGCTTTGCGCACGGCGTCACTCCTCCAGAAGGCATTCCGATCTCCGACGTCGACCCGTTTTCCATCGATTTCTTCGAGAATCCACATAAATTCCACGCCGATCTCAGGGAGCTTGGACCGGTCGCATATCTCAGCCGCTATGGCGTGTACGGCCTGGCCCGCTACAAAGAAGTGCACGAGACTCTCAACAACTGGCGGATGTTCTCTTCCAGCCGTGGAGTCGGAATCAGCAACTTCGCAAAGGAGATGCCTTGGCGGCCACCGAGCCTGGTGCTCGAGACGGATCCGCCGACCCACGACAAGTATCGGGCGGCTCTCAATCGGGTCCTATCGCCCACCGCGATGCGGGGTCTTCGCGAAGGCTTCGCGGCGGCCGCGGAGCGCAAAGTGGACGCACTGCTCGCCCGTGGTCGGTTCGACGGCATCGAGGATCTGGCTGAGGCCTTCCCTCTTTCGGTATTTCCAGACGCGGTCGGGCTGCCCACGGAGGGTCGCGACCATCTGCTTCCGTATGCAAGGGTTGCGTTCAACGCCTTCGGTCCACAGAACAACCTTCTCCAGCTCGCGATGGAACGCGCGGCCGCGCACATCGCGTGGGTGACCGAGCACTGCAAACGAGAGAATCTGGCTCCCGGCGGCCTTGGAGCTCAAGTGCATGCCGCCGTCGATTCGGGCGAGATCACCTCGGAGGAGGCGGCGCTGCTTGTGCGCTCCCTCCTCTCCGCTGGTCTCGACACGACCGTCAGCGCAATCGGCGGCGCCATCTACTGTCTCGCCCGCTTCCCGAGCGAGTGGCTGAAGCTTCGAGCAAATCCGGGGCTGGCACGAGCCGCCTTCGAGGAGGCAATCCGGTTCGAGAGTCCGGTTCAGACGTTCTTCCGCACAACCACCCGCGCTGTTCGAGTGGGGAGCGCGGAGATCGGCGAAGGCCAGAAAGTGCTGATGTTCCTCGGTGCGGCGAACAGAGACCCGCGCCGCTGGGAGAATCCGGATGTCTACGACATCGAGCGCAAGGTGAGCGGCCATGTCGGCTTCGGGTCGGGCGTACATATGTGCGTGGGCCAACTGTTTGCCCGGCTGGAGGGCGAGTTTCTCCTTTCGGCGATGGCTCGCAAAGTGAGTTCGATCGAGATCACCGGCGAGCCTCGGCGCGCTTACAACAACACGCTCCGCGGCCTTGCCAGCCTCCCTCTCGAATTAAAACCCGTCCACTGAGGCGGCCATGCCCAAGATCACAGCTGGCTCATTATGACCCAGCGCGAGGACAATGTGCGGCTGTAGCAGTGTGATCACTCGAGACGCTCTCAGCTTCAGATGACTTCTTCATCGGCGCCGCTGCTTTGCATGAGCAAAGGACGCACTTCAATTCCTTGCGCTTCCCATCCGTCTTCCACTGATCGCCTTTTCCAACCAGCCGATTTCCATTTCCGTTAGAGAGGAAAGCAGAAGGTCGGTGTACGCATCGAAAGGCGGAGTAAGAACCTGGCTGTGGATCGGCGTGGGGACTTGGCGCCGATTGGCACGGCAAGATCTTAATTGGCAATGATACGCGGGGGTCAATTTGGCTTGCCGACTAACAGCTACGAGGTCGAAGTGCAGATTTTGACCGAGCCTGTACCGGGAGCAGGGGCACCCCTACCCGGGCGAGCGCAGCGCCCCTATGCCACTGTTTTTCGTTGATGGCAGTTTAAAATTTTATTTCAGTCCCTCAATTGCGGTGCCCTGGCTCAGATGATCCAGAGCTGTTTCAAAAACTATTTGTTTGTTTCATAAACTATTTGTCAGTTTCAAAATATATTTGATTGCCACAAGCGGGGCGCCGCGCCGAGACAAACCACGCCGTTAGTTCTTGGTCACGTTCCAGAACACGGGCGTGCTCGCCTTGACCAGGCCGGTCACGTTGCGGCGCCAGACCGCCGGCTGCTCGAACTGCCCGGCCAGCACCAGCGGTATGGTCTCCCAGAGCCGCCGCTGGAATGCTTCGAGCGCCGCCTTGCGCGCCTCCGGTTCGCTCGCGCGCACCAGCCGGTCGCGCAGGCGCTCCGCCTCCTCGTCGCAAGGCCAGCCGGCCCAGTTGCTGCCGTCGCAGGCCATGTTGGTGGCGATATTGGTGAGGGGGTGGTGGTTGACCACGCCGTTGAAGTAGGTGACCAGCACGTTCCATCCGGGCGAGCCCGGACCAGGCGCATCCTTTTTCGTCTGGCGGACGAGGATGGTCGCGAAGTCGTTGAGCTGTAGATCGACGTTCATGCCGATGGCCTGCATGCGCTGCTGGGCCACCTGTCCCATCGCGCTGATGACGGAGATCTCCGGCGTCGACATCAGCACGACCTTCTCGCCTTTGTAGCCGGACTCGGCGAGGAGCTGGCGCGCCTTGTCGAGGTCGGGCTTGCGATAAGCCTCCGATCCCACCTCGGTCCCGAATGGACCGCCGCAGAGATAGAAGGCGTAGCAAGGCTTCCACCATTTCTCGTCGCCGATCGCCGCCCGCATGAAGTCGGCCTGGTCGAAGGCGAGCGCGAGCGCCTGGCGGGCCTTCGGATTGTTGAACGGCGGAAACAGCGCATTGGGTCTGACACCGGCGAAATTGCCCCAAGGCTGCAGGCGTTCGATCGCAACGTCCTTGCTCTTGGCCAGGACCGGCAGGAGGTCGATCGGCGCACCGTCCCAGAAATCGATCTCGCCGGCAGCGACCGCGGCGGCCGCGGTATTGGCGTCGGGAATGACCACGAGCTCGAGGCGATCGATCTTCACCACCTTGCCGCCGGTGTGGCCATCGGGTGGCTCGTTGCGCGGCACATAAGCGGGGTTGCGCGTATAGACGATCTTGGCCCCGGGCGACCACTCGGAGCGCTGGAAGACGAACGGACCGGAGCCGATGGCTTCGGTCAGGCCGACGGCGGGGTCGATCTTGGTGTCCTGCTCGCGCATGACCACCGGAATCATGCCGGCCGCCGATCCCAGCGCGAACTCCACATAGGCGAAGGGCTCGTTCAGCACGATCTTGAATGTGCGCTCGCCGGTCGCCTCGATGGCGGCGACGAATTTCGACATCTTGGTGCCGAAGGTATCGCGTGCGAGCCAGCGGCGCATCGAGGGCACGATGTCCCTGCTGGTGACGGTCTGGCCGTCTTGGAATTTCAGGCCGGGCCTGAGAACGAAGGAATAAGTGATCTTGTCGGCCGACACCTCGTAGGTCTCGACCATCTGCGGCTTGATCTTGAGCTCGCTGTCCCAGGCCATCAGCGTGTCATAGACGGCCAGCGCATGCAGCCTGAGGACGGGATTGGCGTTGATGTGGGGATCGATGACGCGGAGGTCGTTGAGCGGCACGATCTTCAGGGTCTTTTGCGGGCTCTGCGCCCATGCGCCGAGCGGAGCGGCGAGAGCGAGCAGCAGGACGCCGAGCAAGCGGACAGAACCTCCAACGGCCGCAGCGTGGCTTTCACTCATCGGTCGCTCCCCTGGTGGTGGGTGTCGAAGCGGTTCATGGCGGGTAGGTCCGTCGCGCCGGCCGCGCCGTATCCGGGCGCAGCCGCACCTGGAAATCGTCGTTGTAGTTGGAGGCGCTGGGATTAACCGGACTGGGGCGAAAATAACGGTCATGCGACGGCGCGCGCCCGGCGTAGTCCCACGTCGTGACCGTCCCGACCGCATTGGCCCGGTCGACGATCCGTCGTCGGCGTTGGCTATCGACCACAGCCTGCGTCAGTGCCGCCACGTTCCATGTCCGTTCGAGCCGGTCATGGAGCTGACGGAGGCTCTCCGCATGGGCCGGGTGCCCGGCCAGATTCTCTCGCTCGAACGGGTCGGCGTCGAGGTCATAGAGGAGCGGCGGGTCGGTTTCGCAATGAATGTATTTGAGTGAGCCCTCGACCACCATCAGGCAGGGCGCCGAGGTGCCCTCGCAGGTCATCTCGGCGAAGGCAAGGTTGGGCCAGGCGTGCGTCTGGCCGAGGAGCAGCGCTCGCAGGCTGTGTCCATCGGTGCCCGTTGCGATGGCGCCGTTATTGGATTGCGGATCGGCCAGATCGATGAGCGTGGGGAACAGATCGACGAGCGATACCGTTCGGTTGCACCGGCGCGCGGCGAACCGCTGCGGCGCGTTGAAGATGAGAGGAATGCGCATCGCCGGCTCGAAGAAGGATCGCTTGAACCACAGACCGCGCTCCCCCAGAGCCTCGCCGTGGTCCGACAGGAAGACGACGACGGTTTCTTGAGATAGACCGGCCGTGTCGAGCGCCGTCAGCAAGTCGCCGATCCGGTCGTCGATATAGCTGATGGCGCCGTAATAAGCGTGACGCGCCAGCTTCACCTGCGCCTCGGTCAGGCCGGCAGCGGCCACGGCGATATGGTCGTAGAGCCGTTGCGAATGCGGGTCGAGCCGGTCGCGCGCCAAGGCCGGCACTTTCGGCAGGTCGATATCCTCATGGCGATAGCGGTCCCAATAACGCCGCGGGATGGCGAAGGGATCGTGGGGGTGGGTGAACGACACGAACAGACAGAAAGGCCTCTGATCGTCGCCGCGGGCGTGATCGTGGATCTTGCGGACGGCCCGGAATGCCACCTCGTCATCGAAGTCGAGCTGCACCGTGCGCTCGTAGATTCCGGCGGCGCGCACGCCTTGAGCCTCACCCGCCGCCGCCAGCAGCCGGCCGCCGGTGCTATCCGACGACGCGTCGTCCCAATTTGCCGTCCAGTTGAAGTCGGACGGGTAGATGTCGGTCGTCAGTCGTTCCTCGAACCCATGCAGCTGATCCGGCCCGATGAAGTGCATCTTGCCGGCAAGGCAGGTCTGATAGCCGAGGATGCGCAAATAGTGGGCGAAGGTCGGCACCGAGGCCGGGAACTCGGCGCCATTGTCATAGGCGCCGATGCGCGAGGCGAGCCGTCCTGCGAGCATCGAAAATCGCGAGGGCGCGCACAGCGGATAGTTGCAATAGGCCCGCTCGAACACCACGCCGTTCCGAGCCAAGCGGTCGATGTTGGGCGCCTTGACGATGCGGTTGCCATAGGCGGCGAGCGCCCGCGCGGTCAATTGGTCGGCTTGGATGATCAGGAAGTTCGGCCGTCGCTCCATTCCCTGCCCCCGTGCCGCAGCGGCATGGAGATGCTGGGCCGATGGCGATGGCCGGACAAACCATTTATCCTGCGGCTGAGGCATAGATATTCGGGGCCTCGCCATGGCTGCACCGTCAATGAGACCGGGCGTTCCACCGCTCAATGCGCTTCGCGCCTTCGACGCCGCCGCCCGCCATGAGAGTTTCGTGCGGGCGGCATCGGAGCTGGGAGTGACCCCCGGCGCGGTGGCCCAGCAGGTGAAGGCGCTGGAAGTTTGGGCGGGCTGCGTCCTGTTCGACCGCAAGCCCCATGGCGTGCAGTTGACCGCAGAGGCTCGCACGGTCATGCCCAAGGTCGAGGCGGCGTTCGATGCCATTGGCCTTGCCGCCACCGCATTGCGGCGATCGGCGGCTCCGGCCCGCATACGGATCGCAGCGCTGCCGAGCGTGGCCCAGCTCTGGCTTTCGCCGCGTCTGCCGGCGCTTCACGCGGCATTCCCCGAGTTGACGATCTCGGTGTCGCACCGCCCGAACGCGCCGAACCTCAGCCGCGAGCCTTACGACGTCGCGTTGTTCTTCGTTGCGTCCGCGGGTGAGGGCGATACGGCGACGGTGCTGGCCACCGATGCCTTGTTCCCGGTCTGCTCGCCAAAGATCGCCGATCGCCTGCAAACGATCGCAGACCTCCGGGGCGAGACGCTGCTCCACGACGAGCGTTGGTGCGAGGATTGGCGGCGCTGGCTTGCCGCGGTGGGCGAACGCCGGGTCGATGCCCGCTCCGGTCCCACCTTCTCGCTCTATAGCCTGGCCTTGCAGGAAGCGATGGAAGGGGCGGGGGTTCTGATCGGACATGCGCCGTTGGTCGAGCGCTCGCTCGCTCGAGGCGATCTCGTGGTGCCTTTTGGCCAGCGTGTGCGCTCCGAAGCGCGCCTGTGCGCTCTCATGTCGAGGGAGCGGCTGCGGGTGGATCCGGCCAAGCGTCTGGTCGAATGGCTCGTCCGCTCGGCTGCTTCTGGTGCTGCCACGCACCAGGACCTGGCGTCGACGGCGCGGCTCTAGCGTGATTGCGCCGCCGCGATAACCGCAATGACCGATTTCAAGCTCAATCTGGGATGCGGCGTCAAGCACCTGTCGGGGTGGGTCAATGTGGATCGCGATGCAAGGTTCAATCCGGACCAGGTCCATAACCTCGAAGAGCTGCCCTGGCCCTGGGCCACATCATCGGTCAGAGAGGTGCTGTTGTCCCATGTGCTGGAACATCTCGGTCAGAGCTCCGACACGTTTCTTGCGATCATCCAGGAGCTCTGGCGCGTGTGCTGCCACAATGCCCTGATCACGATCATGGTGCCGCATGTCCGCAGCGATGCCTTTCTCGCCGACCCGACCCATGTGCGTCCGATCCTTGCCGAGGGCCTGGCGCTTTTCGATCAGCGAGCCAACCGTCACTGGCTCGAGCGGCAGCAGTCGAACACGCCGCTCGGGCTGATGCTGGGCGTGGACTTCCGCATCGAAGCCGTCAACCTGCTGCTGACCGAGCCTTGGATCGCCAAGCTGAAGAAGGGCGAGATCACCGAGGCCGGGATCGATGAGGCGGCGCGCACCTTCGGCAATGTGGTCGAGGAGGTGACGATCCGCTGGCGCGTGGTGAAGGCCGATGACGCCAGCGTTCAGCGGCAATCGGCCGAATAGTCCCAGCCTTCCTGCTTGCGGCGGGCATAGAGCTGGATCGGCTGGTCGATCGTCGTGTAGCACTCGAACAAGGGCACTGTGACCAGGCTCACGATCACCAGCTGCACCCTGTCGCCCTTGAACAGAACGCCGGCAAGACAGCCCCGCGTGCTCTCACCCTTGCCCAAGCGGAAGGTGTAGCGCTCACGGCTCTGCGTCACCACGCGCCCGAACAGCATGACCTGGGAGACGTTGCGGACGAGGAAGCAGGATTGCTGCCTGCCCGGGCCGATCTGCGCGGCGGCCGAGATCGCCGCCGAGAGCGAAGCGACCAGCACGACCAGCGTCAATCGGAGTCGAGCCATCGCAGTCCATCGCAAGGGTGCCGGCGCTAGCGTCCCCCGGTGCGCGGGTCGAAGGCGTCCTGCAGGCCGTCACCGAGGAAGTTCAAGGATATCACGGTGACGAAGATGGCGAGTCCGGGATAAATCGCCTGGGTCGGCTGCGACCAGATCAGCTCTTGCGCATTGGTCAGCATGTTGCCCCAGGAGGGAATCGGCGGCTGGATCCCTAATCCGAGAAAGCTCAACACCGATTCGAGCAGGATGACGTTGCCGCTGGCGAGCGTGGCCGCAACCAGGATGGGCGAGAGCGCGTTCGGCAGGATGTGGACGATGAGGATGCGGGGCGTGCTGGCGCCCTGGGCGATCGCGGCCTGCACGAAATCGCGCTCACGCAGGCTCAAAGTCGCTCCGCGCACCAGCCGGGCGACCGTGGTCCAGGTGAAGAGCGAGATGATGAAGACGATGCGATAAAGGCTGATATTGCCGGAGGCAACAAAATCCTTGGAGAAGCCGAGCTTGGTCAGATCGACCGCGGCCAGCACGATCAACAGCGGCAAGAGCGGCAAGGCGAGCCAGGCGTCCGCCAGCCGCATCAGCACCGCGTCAACCCGGCCGCCATACCAGCCTGCGGTCAAGCCGACGGCGGAGCCGATCGAGGCGGCGCAAAATGCCGTCACCATGCCGACGAACAAGGAGACCCGGCCGCCATAGATGAGCCTGAGCAGGAGGTCGCGGCCGAGATCGTCGGTGCCGAGGGGATGCTCGGAGGAGGTGGGCAGAAACCGGCTCAACAGATCGGCCGTGGTGTGGTCGAAGCCCATGCGCTCGGAGATGAGCGGGGCGGTGAGCGCCAAGCCGGTCAGCACGAAGAGCACGGCGGCGCTGGTCAGCGCCAAGTGGTGGCGGCGAAATCGGCGCCAAAAGAGCTGTGCCGGGGAGAGCGCGGGCGGGATGTAGGCTTCGGCGACGGTCATCGGTAGGAGATCCTGGGATCGAGCGCCGCATAGGCGAGATCGGCCGCGAAGTTGGCAACCATCACCATGAGGCAGGCGAAGAGCAGCCCGATGAGGGCGACGTTGAAGTCGTTGCCGAGGATCGAATCGTAGATGAGCTTGCCCATGCCGAGATAGGCGAACATCGTCTCCGTCACCAAGGCGCCGGAGAACAAGGTGCCGAACTCGAGCGCCATCACGGTCACCACCGGTATGAACGCGTTCTTGAGCGCGTGGCGCCAGACCACGCGATGCTCGGCGGCACCCTTGGCGCGCGCCGTGCGGATGTAGTCCTCGCGCATGACCTCGATCATCGAAGATCGGGTATAGCGGGTGACGGCGGCGATGTTGAGGAGGCCCAAGGTAGCCACCGGCAGCACGAGATGGCGCAGCTTGTCGATGATGCCGCCGGCGCCGGTGGGATCGCCCATGCCGCTCGCTGGCAGGATGCCGAGGATCACGGCGAAGATGATGATCAGCACCAGGGCCAGCCAGAAGGACGGCAGCGAAATTCCCGCGAAGCAGGCCAGGTTGATCGCCTGGTCGACGAACGAGCGCGGCCGCCTGGCGGCAAATACGCCGGCCGGGACGGCGATGCAGATGGAGATCGAGAGCGCGAGCAAGACCAGCCGCGCGGTGTTGGCGAGCCGGGGCAGCAGGATGTCGAGCACCGGCTTCTGGTGCAGCCTGGAATAGCCGAAATCGCCCTGCACCGCATCGGCGAGCCAGGTCAGATAGCGCTCCACCAGCGGTCGGTCGAGGCCGTAGAGCTTGCGCAAGCGCGCAGCGTCGGCGGCGGTCATGTTCGGATCGCCCGACAGCATGATGTCGATCGGATCGCCGGGCATGAGCCCGATCAGCATGTAGATCACGAACGACATCGCCAGCAGGACGATCAGCCCCTGGATCACTCGCTCGGCGAGGAAGCGGGTCACCGGCCTAGGTCCGATGCCGGCGCGCAGTGCGAAGACCCTCACCCGCCTCGCATGCGCTCGGCACCGTCGGGGACGGCCACGCCGGATCCTCCCGGTGCGGCGTTGGGGACGGGAGGACCCGTCCCCAACCGTCCCGACCCCGCGGTGCGGGAGAGGGGCTCCAAACATGCCGCCCTATGCCCCTCTCCCGCATTGCGGGAGAGGGAGGGACCCGCGCATTGCGCGGGAGGGTGAGAGTTCGTGCCCGGGTCACGTTCCGGCCCCCCCCCATTCATTCCGGGGGGGAACCAGTACCGCTCAGCTCGCGCCCCAGACCTGGGCCCAGTAGCTGGTGCCGTATTGATGGCCGGTCGGCACCACGCCGGTCAGCCATTTCGGGATGATGAAGGGATCGGCGCGGAAGTAGAGCGGCAGCACCGGCAGCTCCTCGGCATAGATCGTCTGGTACTCCGCCCACAGCTTGCCGCGCTTCTCGCGGTCGAGCTCGACCTCGAGCTTGTCGATGAGCTCATCCATCTTCGGGTTCTTGTAGCCCGGGTAGTTCTGCCCGGCCCAGCCATTCGCCTCGGTCGGGATATGGGAGGAATGGAACTGGGTGCGGGGCGAGTTTTCCGGTGAGGAAATCCAGGCATACATCGCCATGCCGGTGTATTTGCGCATGCGCGTGGTCTCGCCGAAATAGACGCGCGCCGGCTCGTTCTTGATGAGGATCTCGACGCCGACCGCCTTCCACTGGCTCTGCAGCACCTGCTCCACCAGCTCGCGGGTGCGATTGCCCGCTGTCGTCATCAGCTCGAAACGGAGCCGGTCGCCCGCGGCGCTGTGCCGAAAGCCCTCCTTCATCACATTGAAGCCCGCGGCATCGAGCAGCTCCGCCGCCTTCTTGGTGTCATAGGGATAGGCCTTGACCTGCTTGTCGTAGATCCAATCCAGAGGATGGATCGCCGTATCGGCGACCGGCTGCTTGCCCTCGAACAGCTGCTGGGTCAGCTTGCCGCGGTCGAGCGCGTACAGAAGCGCCTGGCGCACCCGCTTGTCCTTGAGCAGCGGGTTGTCGAGGTTGAGGTCGATGTGCTCGTAGAGCAGCCCCGGCTTGAAGTTGTAGCCGTACTGGCTGGCGAAGCGTTTCTGGAAGGTGATCGCCTGGTCGATGGTGACGCCGAGCTCGCCCGAGACGTAGTCGACCGAGCCCGACAACAGGTTCGCCTCCATCGCCGCCGTGTTCTCGATCAGCTTCAGCACGATCCGCTTGTATTGCGGCTTCTCGCCATACCAGGTCGGATTCGGTTCGAGCACGATGGTGGCGCCGATCTCGAAATTGGTGACGCGGTAAGGGCCGAAATAGAGCCCGGGATTGGTTGGGCTGGTGTCGAAGGCGGTCTTCTTCTTGTAATCCGCCGGAACGGCGAAGTTCGCCCGATCCAGGTGCTCGGGAATGAGCCGGAAATCGGTGTCGACGTTGTAGGAATATTTCAGCTTCTTCTTGTGGAAGGTGAAGGTCTTGGCGTCCTTGACATCGATCGAGGCGATGTTCTGGAACTGCTCGAGATTGGCGACGCCGGTATCGGGATGCTTGCCGACCTCCCAGGTGAAGACCACGTCCTTGGTAGTGACCGGCGTGCCGTCGCCCCAGGTCGCCTTGGGATTGAGCGTGTAGGTGATGGCGACCCCATCGGTGCCGTCGGCTTGCTTTTCGACCTTGGCAAGGCCGTTCTCGATCGTCGGTAGCTCGGTGCAGAGCATGCACACGAGCTTCCACTGATCGTCATAGGCCGACAGCGGCCGGCCGGCGAAGGCGAGGATGTAGGTCTTCGCCAGCATCGAGTCGATGTGCGGATTGAGTGTGGGCGGGAACTGGGTCATGCCGACTACCAGCTCGCCGGGTTTGGCCGGGGCGGTCTGCTGCGCTTGGGCGGCGGGGATGCCGAGGGCGAGCCCGGCCGCAATCAACAGAGAGAGGGCATGGTTGCGCATAGTCGGAGCCTCACTGTTCTGTTCATTGGTGAGGACTATAGCGCAACCGAAGAGCGAGGCGGAAGGCGAGGAGGCTCAAGCCTTCCGCGACTGCTTCTCCGCCCAGGCATCGGGGTCGGCGAGGAAGCTCCGGACCTGGCCGATCTTATCAGCGCTGTAGCCGCGGCTGGGTGCGACCTCCAGCACGTCGGCCCAGGTGGCAAGGCCGTGCAGGCTGACACCCCTGTCGTTCAGGCTCTCGATCGCCTTGGGAAAGGTCCCGTAGTGGAAGATCACGAAGAGATGCGCGCATTTGGCGCCGGCGGCATCGAGGGCGTCGAGGAAGACATGCTTCGAGCCGGCATCGGTCGCCAGGTCCTCGACCAGGAGCACCCGGGCGCCGTCGCCGAAGTCACCTTCGATCTGAGAATTCCGTCCGAAGCCTTTGGATTTCTTACGAACATAGAGCATGGACAGCCCCATGCGCTCGGCCATCCAGGCGGCAAAAGGAATGCCCGCGGTCTCGCCCCCGGCCACCGCATCGAAGGCCTCGTAGCCTGCCGCCTCGGTCACCAAAGCGACGGCCATGTCCATGAGCTTCGCCCGCGCCCGCGGAAAGGAGATGATCTTGCGGCAATCCACATAGACCGGCGACAGCCGCCCCGAGGTGAAGGTGAAGGGCTCGTCGGGACGGATATGGATGGCGCCGATGTCAAGAAGGATGCCGGCGGTGGTGCGGGCGGTGGCCGTGGTCATGGGCGGTCTCGGAACTCCCCAAGGAAGGCTCCGCCTCCCCATGGGCGAAGCCGGGCGATGCTCTAGCAGGTTCCCCGGGCCCGGGGTAGGGCGGGGCTAGCCGAGGACCGGACTGTCCCGGCCCATTGCGTGGCGCGGAATCCCGCTGCCAAGCCCGAGCCAGCGATGCCGCGAGCGCTCCCAGACGGAGCGCGCCGGTTGCGGATAATCCGGGTCGGTGAAGGCGCCGATGGCCACACCGAACCCATCGGGATACATCTCTGCCTCCCAATACACCGTGCTGCCGCAGCCCGGGCAGAAATGATTGGTGACGGCACCGCCGGATTCAGCCCGGCGCCTGTAGGCGGTGCTGGCTCCGGCGACGCTGACCTGGTTCTTTTTGTAGTAGGCCCCAACGCCGAACGGCGACCCGGTGCGACGCTGGCACTCGGTGCAATGACAGGCGACGACGACCATGGGCTCGCCGGTAACCTCGGCCCTGAGACTGCCGCAGCCACAGCGCGCAATCCTGCTCATTATGTCCTCCCCCAGCGGTTGCGTGGGCTGAATGGTGCCGCGGCGTCGTGCCCGGCGCAATTGGCCGAGATTGCCGGCGCGGTTCTGCGATAGACTGCCCGGCGCTTCAACCAGCGGGGCTTCCTTTCCATGGATGCCGCCTCCGTCGTAAGCCGCTCCGGCGGTGACAATCTTGGCCGGGATGTGCGTGTGGTCGCCGTCGTCAGCGCCGCACATTTCTTCAGCCATTTCTTCCAATTCATCGTGCCGTCCTTGTTCCTGGCGATCCAGGCGAGCTATGGCGTCAGCTTCGCCGAGCTCGGGTTGGTGATGACGATCTTCTACCTCTGCTCCGGCACCGGGCAGACCGCCGCCGGCTTCCTGGTTGACCGGATCGGGCCGCCGCTTGTGCTGGCTGCTGGTCTCGGGCTCCTGGTCGTGAGCGTGGCCGCGATGGCGCTGGTGCCGGAATTCTGGCTCATGTTCCCGATGGCGGCCCTGGCCGGCTTCGGCAATAGCGTCTTCCATCCGGCCGACTATTCGATCATGAGCCAGCGGGTCACCTCTTCCCGGATCGGGCGCGCCTTCGCCATTCACGCGTTGTTCGGCACCCTCGGCTACGCCGCCGTGCCGGTCGTCATGGTCGCCCTCATCCAATTCATGTCTTGGCAGCGCGCCATGCTGGTGGGCGTGCTTGCCGGCGCCTTGGTCTGGCTCCTGGTCCTGAGTCAGGTCCGATTTCTCGCCGGGGCAGAGACGCGGCCGAAGGCGAAGGCCGCAGCCGCCGCGGATGCTTCGCCCTTTGCCGTGTTCCGCTCCGCTGCGGTGTTCGTTTGCTTCAGCTACTTCCTCTTAATGGCCGCACCGCAAGTCGGCATGACCAGCTTTCTCTCGGCCACGCTCAATCGCCTGTTCCAGACCCCGATCGAGGCAGTGGCGGCGGCGCTCACGCTCTATCTCGCCGGCAGCGGCTTCGGTACCCTCATGGGCGGGTTCCTCGCCGATTGGACCCGCCACCACGAGCGCGTGGTGATTCTCGGCGTTGCCTGCGGCACGGTGATCTTTTTCGCCGTCGGCATGATCGCTTTCGATGCTCCCGCGCTGGCGGTGGTCCTGGCGCTCGCCGGGCTCAGCACCGGAGCGACCAACGCCGCCCGCGACATGCTGGTGCGCTCGGTCGCCACCTCGACGACGACCGGCAAGGTCTTCGGCTTCGTCTATTCCGGCTATGACCTCGGTGCCGCCCTGGCGCCGCCTATTCTGGGGTTCCTGCTCGACCGCGGGCTCGACGCCTGGGTGATGCCGGCGGTCGCGTTCAGCACCATCCTCGCCATCCTCTCCGCGCTGGCGCTCGCCTGGCAATGCCAGTCTCCGGCGCCCGCCGCCGCACCAGCAGCTTCCATCCCGCGCTAAACGTTTTGCAGTCGATGGCCCCCACCCCAACCCTCCCCCAACAAGTTGGGGGAGGGAGTTGAAGGATCGCGTCTCGCTCCCTCCCTCGCGCGCAAGTGCGGGGGAGGGCCGGGGTGGGGCATCGCGGTGCTTTGGCATGCGGGGCGGCGGCCTGCTAGGCTCGGCGTCCAATTCGCCGATAATGGAAACCCCCATGTCCGACGTCGTGCTGGTCGCCAAGGATGGTCCGATCGCGACCGTGACCTTGAACCGCCCGGAGAAGCTGAACGCGCTCAACAAGCCGATGTGGGAAGAGCTCGGCCGGATCATGGGCGCGCTGTCTGAGGAGGACGGGCTCCGCTGCGTCGTCATCACCGGCGCCGGCGAGAAGGCCTTCGGTCCCGGCGCCGACATCGCCGAGTTCGAGGCCGAGCGGGCGAATGCCGCCCAGGCCCGCGCCTATGGCAAGCTCATGCACCGGACCATGGCGTCCGTCGCCGATTGCCGCCATCCGACCGTGGCCATGATCAAGGGCATCTGCGTGGGCGGCGGGCTCGAGATCGCGCTCATGTGCGATCTGCGCATCTGCGGGGAGTCCTCGCGCTTCGGCGTGCCGATCAACCGGCTGGGCCTGGTCATGGCCTATCCCGAGATCGAGGCGCTGATCCAGCTCGTCGGCCGCTCGACCGCGCTCGAGATCCTGTTCGAGGCCCGCGTGTTCGGCGCCGCCGAAGCCCTGCAGAAGCGGTTGGTGAACCGCGTGGTCGCCGACGACAAGGTCGAAGAGGAGGGCTATGCCACCGCCAGGCGCATCGCCGAAGGGGCTCCCCTGGTCAATCGCTGGCACAAGAAATTCGCCAAGCGCCTGGCGCGCCCCGAGAGCCTCAGCGAGGCGGAATTCGCCGAGGGCTATGCCTGCTTCGACACCGAGGACTACCAGACAGGCTTTCGTTCCTTCCTCGCCAAGACCAAACCCGCCTTCAAGGGGCGCTGAGTGGCCGCCAAGAAACCCCGGAAGAAACGCACGAAGGCGCCGAAGCCGGCCAGGAAGGCGAAAGCCGCAAAGCGCCCGGTTGCGGCGAAGCGACCGCTCAAAGCCAAGCCCAAGCCCAAATCAAAGCCGCGAGGCAAAGCGCCGGCCGCGAAGCCGGTGCCGAAGCCCAAGAGCACCCGCCAAGAGCCTGCGGCGGAGCCGAGCCGGGGCGGCGACGGGGCACTGGCGGGCCTACGCGTGGTGGAGCTGGCGCATATCATGGCGGGACCCACCTGCGGGCTGATGCTGGCCGATCTCGGCGCCGATGTGATCAAAGTCGAGCGGCTGCCCGCGGGCGACGACACCAGGCGGCTGGTGCCGCCGAAGCAGGGACCGGAGCCGATCGCCGAAGCGGCCGCCTACCTCATGATGAACCGCAACAAGCGCGGCATCGCCGTCGACCTGAAGCAGCCCACGGGCCGTGCCGTGCTGAAGCGGCTGATCAAGGGTGCCGATGTCTTCATCGAGAATTTTCGCAAAGGGGCGATGGAGCATTACGGCCTCGGCTATGAGGTGCTGCGCTGGGACAATCCCGGGCTCATCTATTGCGCCTTGTCCGGGTTCGGGCGCACTGGCCCCTATGCCGATCGCGGCGGCTTCGATCTCATCGCCCAGGGCATGAGCGGCCTCATGAGCATCACCGGGGAGGGCCCGGGGCGGCCGCCGGTAAAGGTCGGCTCGCCGGTGACCGACATCACCGCCGGCATCCTGGCGGCCATGGGCATCCTTGCGGCCTTGCATCGACGCCGGGAGACCGGCCGCGGCCAGATCGTCGATACCTCGCTGTTCGAGGCCGGCATCGTTCTCACCTATTGGCAGTCGGCGATCGCATTCGCGACCGGTGCCGCACCGGGAGCGCTCGGATCGGCCCATCCCTTGAGCGCGCCTTACCAGGCCTTCGAAACCGAGGACGGCTGGATCAATGTCGGCGGCGCCAACCAGGCGAACTGGCTGAAGCTGGTGGACGCCATCGGCCAGCCCTCGCTCGCCAACGATCCCAGGTTCAAGGACAATGCCGCGCGCAAGGGCAACCTCGCCGCGCTCGTCCAAGAGCTCACTTTCATCCTCCGCCGGCGCAAGACCGAGGAATGGCTGTCGATCCTGGAGATGGCCGGGGTGCCGGCCGGTCCGGTGCTCGACGTCAAGCAGATGCAGGCCGATCCGCAAGCGCTCGCCCGCGGCATGGTGACCGATGCGCCCCACAGCCGCCTCGGGCCAGTCAAGACCATCGGCCCGCCAGTCAAGCTGTCGGAGACGCCGGCCCGGATCCGCCGCGGTGCCCCGGTCATGGGCGAGCACACGGTGGAAATCCTGGGCGAGCTCGGCTACAGCCGGAAGGAGATCAAGGATCTCGCCGCCGTGGGCGCGGTGCTCATCGCCGAGCGCGCCTTACGGGTCTGATCGGGTCCAGAAGGCGGGTGTGCAGAGAACGCTGAGGCCCGCCCGCAGCATATTGCGGTGGCTCGACGACAGATAGGCAGCGCGAGACCAGATGATATCCGCGCCGGCTTCGGCGGCGAGATTGAAGCAGTTTTGCAGCAAGGCCGTCTGCACGCCCTGTCGACGCGAGGCCGGACGCGTGGCGGTAAGGGCGATATAGGCGATGCCATCGGCGACATGGAGCACCGCCGTGCCCGCCGGCCCGCCAGCGAGCCGCGCCAGCAACATGGTCCAGCCCGGCAAGCCCAACCATCCCTGCATATTGCGCTTGGCGCCATCGCGATCCTGCGTCGGCATCGACCACGCTTCGAGATGGGCGTCGAGGAACGTCTCCATGCCGGTCTCGGAGTCGATCGTCTCGATCGGAACGCTGGGCGAGGCTCGTCGTGGTGCCGCCCAGCTCACGCTATCGAAGCGGGATTGCATGAACCCGGCCTGACCGAATGCTTGGGCCAACGCCGGACCATGCCGATCCGGCATGACGTCGAAGCAACCGCGCACGCCCCGCTCGCGGAACCAGGCGGCAGCACCCGCAACCTTGTCCGCATCGGCCTCGCCGAAGCCGACGGCCCGATTGAGCCAAGGCGAGGGGACGCCGCGAACGGCGAAGGCGTGCGTGCCGCCCTCGCTCCGCGTCTCGGCGCCATAGGGATTGCCCGGCCAGCGGCCGATGACGGCAACGCGGGCGCTGGTGTAGGCGGTATCGGAGGCGATGATGCGATCGATCAACCCGTCCGGAGGAACGGTCGGGGTCACGGCGCAAAATGGCAGGCGACGCGGTGATCGGCGCCGATCGGGCGCAAGGAAGGCGGGTCGCTCGCGCAAACCTCGCGTGCGATCGGGCAGCGCGTGCGGAACGGGCAGCCCGAGGGGGGATCCGCCGGGCTCGGCAGATCGCCCTGAAGCACGATCGGCTGGCGGGCGCGTTGCGCCTCGGGGTCGGGCACCGGGATCGCGCTCAACAGCGCCTTGGTATAGGGGTGCGCCGGCGTGGCGAAGAGTGTTTCGACCGGCGCCTCCTCGACGATATGGCCCAAATACATGACGGCGACGCGGTCGCTCACATGGCGCACGACTGAGAGATCGTGGGAGATGAAGAGATAGGCAACCCCGAGTTCCCGTTTGAGCTCCATCAGCAGGTTCAGGATCTGCGAGCGCACCGAGACATCGAGCGCGGAGACCGGCTCGTCGCAGATGATGAGCCGCGGCTTGAGGGCGAGCGCGCGGGCAATCCCGATGCGCTGGCGTTGGCCGCCGGAGAACTCGTGGGGATAGCGCTTGGCATGTTCGGGCCGGAGCCCTACCAGCGACAACAGTTCGGCAACGCGCCCTCCGAGCGCGGCACCGCTCAGCATCTTGCGCACCAGCAAGGGCTCGCCGACGCTCTCGCCCACCGTCATTTTCGGGTCGAGCGAGGAATAGGGATCCTGGAAGACGATCTGCATCTCGCCCTGGGCCTGACGCAGAGCTTCGCCTTCCAGCAGGGTCAGATCCTGGCCGCGGAAGAGAACGCGTCCTCCCGTCGGCTGCAGCATGCGCAGCACGGCATAGCCCGTGGTCGATTTGCCGCAGCCGCTCTCGCCGACAAGGGCGAAGGTCTCGCCGGGTTGGATCTCGAAACTGATGCCGTCGACGGCTCGCACCATGCCGACGGGCCGTCGCAACAGCCCGCTCAGGATCGGAAAATGCACGCGGAGCTGGCTCACTTCCAAGAGCGGCGCCCCGGTCATCAGACGCTCACGCGGTCGAGGTCGCCGACCCGCTCGGAGTGCCAGCAGGCGGCGCGATGCTGGCTCGCGCCGCTGGCCGCCAAGGGCGGAACCGCGCGGCGGCACTCGGCATCGGCCAGCGGGCAGCGCGGGTGAAAGCGGCATCCGGGCGGCCATGACCTGAGATCGGGCACCGTTCCCTCGATGGTGCTGAGCTTGCCGCGGCGCTCGCCGTCGAGGGCCGGCAGGCTCTTCAAGAGGAGCTTGGTATAGGGGTGGCGCTGCTCGCGAAAGAGCGTGAACACGTCGCCTTCCTCGACGATGCGCCCGGCATACATGACGGCAATGCGGTCCGCCATGTCGGCGACCACGCCCATATCATGGGTGATCAGCAGCATGGCGGTGCCGGTCTCGCGCCTGAGCTGCTTCATCAGGGCTAGGATCTGCGCCTGGATGGTCACATCGAGCGCCGTCGTCGGCTCATCGGCGATCAAGAGCCGCGGCCGGCAGATGAGCGCGATCGCGATCATGACCCGCTGGCACATGCCGCCGGAGAGCTCGAAGGGATATTGCTGAAGCCGGCGTTCAGCATCGGCGATGCCGACCTCTGCCAGCATGGCGAGCACGGCGGCAGTGGCCTCGCCGCGGGAGACCCGGCGATGGGCAAAGAGCGCCTCGACGATCTGCGCCCCCACCGTCATCAGCGGATTGAGCGAGGCGACCGGCTCCTGGAAGATCATGGAGAGCGCGCTGCCGCGCAGACTCGCCATCGCCTCCTCATCGCAGCGCCCGAGGTCCTGCCCGGCGAGCTTGACCGTGCCGGCGACCTGGCGGGCCGCCGGCGGCAGGAGACGCATCAGCGCCCGCGCGGTCAGGCTTTTGCCGCAGCCGCTCTCGCCCACCAGCGCCATAGTCTCCCCGGCGGCGATGGCGAAGCTGAGCCCGTCGACCACCGGTGCCTCGCCGATGGTGACCTTGAGGTTCTCGACCTCAAGGAGCGGAGCGGCGCTCATGTAAGCGCGTCCTCGGCGATCGCGGTAGGCCACGGCGTCGTCACATGCGCCATGCCGCAGTTGCATTGCTCGCTCCCGTCATGGCGCACCGCATTCGGCACCCCGAACTGCACGGGATAGACCGTGTCCTCGACGCGCGCCACTTCGAAGCTGCGGGCGAGAGCGGCGACGGCGCCGGCTTGCATGCGCGTATCGCAGAGCACCTTGCGCGTGCTGGCATCCAGGCGCGGAACGTGGAACGCTTCCTGGAGGGACATGCCGAAGTCGAAGAGGAACGAGGTCAGCTGCACCAGTGCCGGAACGATCTGCCTGCCGCCTGCGGCACCCATGGCGAGGCCCGGCCCGCGCCGGCCGGTGGCGATGATGGGACACATATTGGCGAGCGGTCGCTCGCCCGCGGCGATCGCGTTCGGCCGGCCCGGCCGCGGGTCGAACCACATCATGCCGTTGTTCATCACGATGCCGGTCGCCGGCAGCGTCACCTTAGAGCCGAAACGCGACAACAGGCTGTTGGTGAGCGCCACCATCATGCCGTCGGCATCGATGACGCTCACATGGGAGGTGCAGCCGGGATCGTTGGTGATGCCGGCATGGCCGAAGCTGGAAAGCCTGCGTGCATAGGCCTCGGTGATGGCCTTGGCGTAGGTGACGAACGCCTCGGGCCCGAGACGGCCATCGGCGAGGTCGGCCTCGGCCAGCATCGCCATCGCCGCGAGGTAGGTGGGCCCGCCGGTGAGCCCGGGCATGGCATGGAGGTGAACGCCGCGGTAGTCCAGGCGCGCTGGCGCGACGATGCGCGCCTGGTAGCTAGCGAGGTCGTCGGCAGCGATGGCCGAGCCGCCGGCGGCGAGGTCGGCCCTGAGGAGTCGGGCGATCTCGCCTTCGTAAAAATCCCGCGGGCCCGCTTCGGCAAGACGCCGGAGCGTGCGGGCAAGCGCGCCGTTGGCCAGTCTCTGCTCGCTCACGCGCTCGCGCGCCACCGGAGGTCGTCCGCCCGGCAGGAAGATGGCGCGCGTCGCCGGAAATTCCTCGAGTCCGCTCGCCTCGACGGCGATGGTGAGCGAGGCGAACCAATCGACTTGCATCCCGGCCTCGGCCATCGCCAAGGCCGGTGCCACCAGCGCGGGCCAGGGAATTCGCCCGAAGCGCTCGGCGGCAAGCCCGAGACCCGCGACCGCGCCGGGAACGCAAATCGACTCATAGCCCTTGATGTTGCGGTCGCCCGCGACCTTCGGCCATTGGAACCAGTCGAGATCCTCGCCCTCGACGATGGCATAGCGCGCCCGATCGAGCCGCTGCGGCGAGACCATGCCGAAGTCGATGCCGTGGACAGCGCCATCATCGGCCTTGCGCACCAGCATGAAGCCGCCGCCGCCAAGCCCGCTGAGCCAGGGTTCGGCCACGCCCACCGCCAGCGCGGCGGCGACTGCCGCATCGACCGCATTGCCGCCTCGTGCCAGCATGCGGGCGCCGGCTTCCGCGGCGAGCGGATGCTGTGCTGCGACGACGCCTCGTTTTGACGTGGCGGCGCGCTTGGAGACGACCCAGCCTGGCGTGTCCATGCGCTTACAGGACGGCTTTCATAGGGGCTTTTTCTTCTCCTGATAGACGGCGAGGCTGCCGATGGAGTTGCCGCCGTCGACGCCCAAGGTGGCGCCGGTGATGTAGGTCGCCTTGCTGGACGCCAGGAACATGATGGCGTCCGCCGCATCGGTGGGCGAAGAGCCGCGGCCGAGGGGGATCTGGGATTGGGTCGCGGCGACATGCGCTTGGGTCAGCGGGCTTGCGGTCGATCCGGGTGCGAAGCCGGGCTCGACCGCATTCACGCGGATGCCGAACTCGGCCAGCTCGATGGCGAAGCCTTTGGTCAGGCGGTCGAGCGCGGTCTTCGACAGGCAATAGGGCACCACCGTGCGCCGCATCTTGCGGGCCGCACCCGAGGAGATGTTGATGATGCTGCCTTTGACCTTGGACCCGATCATGAGCTTCGCCATGCCGCGGGAGATGAGGAAGGGTGCTCTCAGATTGATATCGAGGATGCGGTCCCATTCGTCGGCATCGATGTCGAGGAGAAAGCCCGAGGGATAGACGCCGGCATTGTTGATGACGACATCGGGCGCCCCCCAGCTTTTGGCGACGGTGGCGACGAGAGCGTCGATGGAGGCGCTATCGGTGAGCTCGGTTACGTGGGTGAGCCCGCCGGCCTTGGCCAAGCCGAGCTCGGCGGCTTGCGCGGCCAAGGAGTCATTCTCCCGATCCGACAGGCACAGGCGCGCGCCCACCTTGGCGAAGGCATCGGCGATGCCGCGTCCGACCACGCCGCAGGAGCCGGTCAGCACGACCTTGCGGCCGCTGAACTCGCTTCCCCAGTCAAAATCCGCCATCCGCCAGCGTCCTCCCTTAAGCTCAACGTTGCGAGCGCGGATCCAACCGATCCCGCAAATGATCGCCGATGAGGTTGATCGACAGCACCAGGAGGAAGAGGCAGAGGCCGGGGAGCGTGGCGACCCACCATGCCGTCCCCATGTAGTTGCGCCCGACGCTGAGGATCGAACCCCAGCTCGGTGTCGGCGGCTGTACGCCGAGACCGAGGAAGGAGAGCCCTGCCTCGAACAGCACCATGAGACCGAACTCCAGCGTGGCGACGACGATGATGGCACCGGCGATGTTGGGCAGCACGTGACGCATCAAGAGCCGCGGCGCCCGGGCGCCGACGAAGCGCGAGGCGCGCATGAACGGCATGCCGGACACGCTCAAGGTCTGCCCGTAGGCGACCCGCGCATAACGCGGCCATCGGGTGAAGCCCAGCACCAAGATGAGATTCTGCAGGCCGGGACCGAGGACGGCCACGGTCACGATCGCGAGCAGGATCGCCGGGATCGACAGCACGATGTCGACGAGGCGCATGACCACGATCTCGACGGGCCCTCGATAGAAGCCGGCGACCATGCCGAGCGTGGTGCCGATCACGGTCGAGACCATGACCGACAACAGCGCCACCATGAGCGAGATGCGCGCCCCATAGATGAGCCGGCTGGTGAGATCGCGGCCGACATCGTCGGTGCCGAGGGCATAGAAGACGCCGCGCGCGGTGGTGCCGGGCGGCTTCAGGCGGGCCAACAGGTTCTGGCTGTTGGGATCGTTCGGCGCCACCAGGGGAGCCGCCAGCGCCAGAAACGCGAACGCGCCGAAGATCACCAGGAACGGCCAGATCCGGCGGAGCTCGCCGCCGAGCCCGGCCAGGCGCGACGGCGCCCGCTCGCTCGCCGATGCCGAGGTGTCGGTCATGCGCTGCCTTCGAGGCGAATGCGCGGGTCGACCACGCTGTAGAGCAGGTCGGCCACGAGGTTGAGCCCGATCGAGACGAAGGAGCCCAGGAGCACGATCCCTTGCTCGATCGGGAAGTCTCTGGCGGCGATCGACTGCACGGCGAGCTGCCCCAGGCCGGGCCAGGCGAAGACCGTCTCGACGATGACCGCACCGGCCAGGAGATTGGCGATCTCCAAGGCCGAGACGGTGATGATCGGCGTCGCCGCGTTGCGCAGCACGTGGCGTCTGACGGCGCGGCTGAAGGTCAGTCCTTTCGACTGCGCGGTGGCTACATAATCGCGGCCGAGCTCCTCAAGCACGGCGGTGCGGGCGATGCGCGCAAACGTCGCCATGGTGATGGCGCCGAGCGCCACCGACGGCAAGACAATCGAGCGAATGCCGTCGACACCCGAGGACGGCATCACGCCCAAGGTCACGGCGAAGAACAAGATCAACAGGATACCGCTCCAGAACGTCGGCATGCTCTGGCCCACCAGCACGAAGGCCATCAGCATCCGCTCCAACTTGGTGCCGCGCTTGACCGCCATCACGATACCGACGGGCAGGCCGATGCCAAGCGCCACCAGGAGCGCGCCGCTGGCGAGCGCCAGCGTGTAGGGCAGACGCGAGAGGATGATCTCGGATACCGGCACGCGCTGGATCAAGGAGCGGCCGAAGTCGAGCCCTGCCAGTTGCCCCAGATAGTCCAAATATTGCTCGATCAGCGGCCGGTCGAAGCCGAGCTGGTGACGCAGCGTCTCGATGTCCTCGCGGCTCGCCCCCTCCGGCACCATGAGCAAGGTGGGATCGCCGGAGAGCCGCTGGATGAAGAAGACGAGCGTGATCACGCCCAGGATCGCCACCACGGACTGCGCCAGCCGCCGCAACAGGAACCCGGTCATGGGGCGTGCACGAGAAGACCCTCACCCTCCCACGCTGCGCGCGGGCCCCTCCCTCTCCCGCGGTGCGGGAGAGGGGCAGCGAAATCGGGCTCGGAGCCCCTCTCCCGCCCAGGGAGGGTCGGGGAGGGGGTGCGCCGCACCCCCTCCCAAATCCCACCCCAGGCGGGAGAGGGTGCCGAGCACAGCGAGGCGGGTGAGGGTCTTCGCGTGACCGACGCCTGACAATCCCTCACTCGTCCCAGCCCATGCGGTTGAGGAAGAGGCTCTCGTTCGGCGTCGGCCGCCAGCGCAGCTCCTTGCGCGCGGCGTAGAGGATGGCGGCCTGATAGAGCGGCACTAGCGGCACCGTTTCCTCGGCAAGCTGGTACACGCGCTTGTAGTGCGGCAACCGGGCAGACTCATCCACGGTCGAACGTGCCGCCTCCAGCTCCTTGTCGATCTCGGGATTGCTCGATTTCGACCATTGGCTCTTGCTGTAGAGAAGCGGGAACAGCACGCCGTCGGCGTCCTGACAGCCGCAGGACCAGCGGCTGAAGGTCATGGCCCCGAACTCCGCCGGACCGCTCTGCGCGCGTTTCAGCCAGGCGGTGAAGTCGCTGGTCTCGATGTTCACCTTGAGCCCGACCTCGGTCAGCATCTGCTGGATCGCCTGCACGATGCGCTGATCGAAGATGGGCGCGGTGAAGAGCGTCAGCGGCGCCTTCGCCGGCTCGCCCGCCTCCTTGATCAAGGCCTGGGCCTTGGCCTTGTCATAGGCGTAGCCCTTGAAGCCATCGACATATCCCACATGCACCGGCGAGAGCATCACGGTGACCGGCTTGTCGAAGCCGCCCATGATGCCGTTGATGATCCCCTCGCGGTCGATCGCATGGGCGATCGCTTGGCGAATGCGCAGATCCGCGGTCGGTCCCACCAGCGAGTTCAGCTGGAAATAGGCGACCCGCTCGCTCAAGACGCTCAGCACCTTCACCTTCGGATCGCTTTTCAGCTCCTTGGCGAGGTCGGAGTTGATGGTGACGATGAAGTCCGCCTTGCCCGAACGCAGATCGGCGATGCGGGTAGCAACCTCCGGGACCGGATGGAACTCCACCTGTGCGAACGGACCCTTCGCACCCCAATAGGCGTCGTTGCGGGCGAGCGCCACGCGCACGCCCCGCTGCAGGGAAGCAAACTTGTAGGGACCGCTCCCCATCGGGTTGACGTTGAACTGCTCGCCGCCGACCTTCTCCACATAGGCCTTGGGAATGATGCTGAGCTTGGTCAGCTGCGCCAAGAGCACGGGGTAGGGGCCATCGGTCTTGAGCCGCACCGTCTTCGCATCGACCGCCTCGGCGCCGACGATCTTGTTGAACTGATCGAGCTGTGGGCTCTTGAAGGCGGGATCGGTGATGCGCTTGACCGTGTAGACGACGTCGTCGGCAGTGAGCGCCGTCCCGTCGTGGAACTTGATCCCCGGCTGCAGCTGGAACTCGATCGTGCTCGCATCGATCTGCTTCCACGACGAGGCCACCTGCGGGGCGATCTTGCCGTCGTCATCGCGCGTCAGCAGGTTGTCGAAGACGTTGCGATAGACGAAATAGGTGTCCGGGCTCCATTGCAGCTGCGGATCGAGGGTGGCCGGCTCGCTCGCCAAGTCGACGACGAACAGGTCCTTCGCCGCCAGCGCGTCTCCAGCGCCGACCACCGTCGCTGCGAGAATAGCGAACGCCAGCCATTTCGAGTTGCCTGACCGTTTTCTCATTGTCCTACTCCCCCTGTTGATCTCTGATTATTGGCTTCGGCCGAGTGGGCACTGGAGCCGAGGCGCTACCAGCGGAGCGCCTCGCCCTTGTCCGTTGCCGCGGCGCTTGGCGTGAGCGGGCTCGCCGTCTTCAGCGCCACCTCGACGAGGCTGCGATAGAGCTGCTCGACCTCTTCCAGCACCGCGGCTGCGGCTTCCTCTCCGTCGCCCCTGGCGATCGCGGCAATGAGCGACCTGTGGTCATGACGCAGCTCGGCGCCGCGTGCGCGCAGCAGGCCGGCATGATGGATGACGCGCTCGGTCTCGTCCCAGAGCTGCTCGAAGGACCGGGCCAGGCGGCGATTGCCGGTGCCGAGAGCGATGGCGAGGTGCAGCTGGCGATGGGCGCGCATGAAGGTGGCCTCGCTCGACGCATCGCCCGGCAGGAAACCGGCGCCGCAGACCGCATCCAGCGGCTCGATGCGGTCGGTGGCGCAGCGGCCGGCAGCGAGCCGTGCCGCCGAGGGCCCGAGCACGCGGTGGAGATCGAATATCTCGGCGATGTCGCGCAAGGTCACCGGTTTCACCTGGTAGCCGCGGCGCGCGATCGCAGTCAGCCAATCGCCGGCACCAAGCCGCATCAGCGCTGCCCGGATCGCGGCTTTGCCGAGTTGATAGCGCGATGCCAGCTCGGTTTCCGAAATGCTGGCACCGGGCGGGATCCGGCAGGCGATGATGTCGGCCTTCAGCATTTCGAAGGCGATGTCGCTTTGGCGTCCGGCCCCGACGCTCGCAGACGTCTCGGAAAGATCCAGCATGCTTCTCGCTTCCCCGAAAAGATCAGTCCAACCACAGCATGGCCGTTGATAAAATGTCAATTGGGCCAATCTGACATGTCAGTAGCGACAAAGACCCGAATCCGGCGAAGGTTTGACAGGCCTGGCCTTCTGGCGTAACCGTGCAACCGTGCAACAGATCCTCAGCAACCGCGCGCGACGTGGCCGCCCCATCGGCGGAGCGTGAGATTTGTGCATGCGCTGATCCGTTCTTGGATCGCCTTAGAGGTCCCCAGCCCCGCCGAAGCCGGCGGGGTTTTTTGTTGCCCCGGTCCCGGCATTCCCACGTGGCGCGGGCGGCCTTCCGAACCCCGCCAAACCCAAAGAGGAGTAGCAGCCGTGACCCAACTGGACTCTGCCGTGATGCCGACCTACGGGCGGGCCGACCTCGCCTTCGAGCGGGGCGAGGGGCCCTATCTCGTCGCGACCGACGGCCGCCGCTTTCTCGACTTCGCCGCCGGCATCGCCGTCAATGTGCTGGGCCATGGGCACCCGCATCTGGTCCGTGCCTTGACCCAGCAGGCCCAGGGCCTCTGGCACATCTCCAATCTCTACCGCATCCCCGAGCAGGAGCGCCTGGCCCGCCGGCTGGCAGAGGCGAGCTTTGCCGACCGGGTGTTCTTCTGCAATTCCGGCGCCGAGGCGAATGAATGCGCGATCAAGATCGCGCGCAAATACCATGATGCCACCGGCCATCCCGAGCGCTACCGCATCATCACCGCAACTGGCGCATTCCACGGCCGCACGCTGGCGACCTTGGCCGCCGGCGGCAATCCCGAGAAGCTCGCCGGCTTCGGGCCCGTCGTCGACGGCTTCGATCAGGTGCCCTTGGGCAATTTCAACATGCTGCGGGCGGCGATCACGTCGGAAACCGCCGCCATTCTGGTTGAGCCCATCCAAGGCGATGGCGGCATAAACCCGGCCGGCGCGGACTATTTAAGGCAGCTTCGCCAGACCGCCGATGAGTTCGGCCTGCTGCTCATCTTCGACGAGGTGCAGTCGGGCATGGGCCGCATCGGCACGCTCTTCGCCCATGAACGGGCCGGCATCGCACCCGACATCGCCACCCTCGCCAAGGGACTCGGCAATGGCTTCCCGGTCGGCGCGTGCCTGGCGACCGAAGCGGCCTCGATCGGCATGACCGCCGGGTCCCACGCCTCCACCTTCGGCGGCAATCCCTTGGCGATGGCGGTCGCCAATGCCGTCCTCGACGTGCTGCTCGCCGACGGATTTCTGGATCATGTCGATGCCGTCGCCGCCGAGCTCTATGACGGGCTGCAGTATCTGGTGCTGCGGCACCCGAAGGTGCTGGCGGAGGCGCGCGGGCAGGGGCTGATGCTCGGGCTCAAATGCCGTCTGCCGAATGCCGCGGTCGTCGATGCCGCGCGCGCGCAGCGCCTGCTGACGGTTCCGGCCGCCGACAATGTCGTGCGCCTGCTGCCGCCCTTGGTGATCGAGACCGAGCACGTGGCCGAGGCGGTGGAAGCGCTCGATCGCGCCTGCACGGCATTGGCGGCCTAGAGAGAGGGGGGGGTCGAGGCCTGGGGAGCCAGCGCGCTCCTCGGCTGCGCTCCCCCCTTCCTTGCTCTGGACCAGATAATGGACCATATTGAGCAAAACGGACCATGTCCTGGTCCAGAGGGAGTGTTGTTGGATGGACGTTAAAGTGACGGATGCCAAAGGGAGGCTGACCCAGCTCGTGCGTAGCGCCGAGGCGGGGGAAGACGTCGTGTTGACGCGGTTCGGACGTGCCGTGGTGCGCCTGGTGCCGGTGGCGGCTAGGCCGAATGCGGCCGCACGGCGGCAAATCCTCGAGGCGGTGCGGTCTTCCGGCATGGTGAAAGTCACCTCAGGCGCCGGCGCGGCACGCAGCCAGGACTTCCTCTATGACGAGACCGGCCTGCCGCGGTGATCGTCGCCGACACCTCGGCATTGATGGCCGTGATCCTGGGTGAGCCAACGGCTTCTGCCTGCATGACCGTGCTCGAAGCGGAGACGGAGGTGCTGCTCTCAGCGGGAACCATGGCGGAGGCCCTCATCGTCGCCGGCAGCCGCGGCGTCGGCTCGGAGATGGATCGGCTCATCGACGGCCTCGGCATTTCTGTGGTCCCGACGACGGCAAGCGCCGCGCGTCGCGTCGCAGACGCCTATGCCAGATGGGGCAGGGGCAATCATCGTGCCGCGTTGAATTTCGGGGACTGCTTCGCCTACGCGCTCGCGATGGAACGAGCTTGCCCATTGCTCTTCGTCGGAGCGGATTTCGCCAAGACCGATGTCGAGCCATGTGTGCCCAAACGGATCGTCCGCCGGCGCGGAAGGTCGCCCGCTCGCAGACGGTGATCGGTGTCGGCTCAGCCTCGACGGCGACGTCGCTTGGCCGTCGGCGCCCGCTTGGAAGCCGGAGCCAGCAGCCTGCGGAAATCTGCATGGAGCTGCTTCAAGGACGGCTCATGCACATACATCATGTGCCCGGCCTCGTAATAGGCCATGGCGACGCGCTCGCGGTCGATGCCGCTGCCGGCTATGGTGTTCTCGACGGCGAAGAACGGTGTCGCGAGATCGTAGAGGCCGTTCGCCATCAGCACCCGAAGCGCCGGGATTTCCCGCTGCAGGCGTCCCAGCTCCGGCGCCAGGTTGACGTAGCCAGGCCAGCGCGGCGCCTTGTCATCCTTGGTGCCGTACCAATCCCACTTCTTCAGCGCCTCCATGTTGAAGGAGACATAGGGCTTGTCGATGGCGATCTCGAGCCCACGGGTTAGATAGTCGTTGACCGCGCTGGTATAGGCGCCGTCGATGGCGTAGCCCGATGGATCGGCGTCGGGCAGCTCGCCGACATTGTCATAGTCGCGGCCGCGATAGCGCGCATCCAGCCGACCGACGGTGACACCGTCCTCGCGCAAAAGCTCCTTGCGGAAGCGGCTGGCATCGATGCGCAGATTGGTGCCCTCGAGCCAGCGCTCGGAGAGGCCGGTTATCTCCGCCAGGCGCCGCGCCAGGCGTCGGCGGCGCGTCGGATCGAGGCGGCTGCCTTGGAGGAGCGCCGGTGCGTAATCCTCGATGGCGAATTGCCGCACCCCGTCCAGGAACTCCTTACGGCTCTTGCCGTCGAGCTTGATGCGACGGTGGTAGAGCGCGGTCGCCGCATATGTGGGAAGGAAGCTCACATCGGGCAGGAGATTGCCCTTCTCGAAGCGCGCAGTGTGGAAATCGATGATGACGGAGATGAGCGCCAGCCCGTTCATCGGCACGCCGGAGAGGCCGGACTGCAGCTTGCCGGCGACCGCAATCGCGCGGGTGGTGCCGTAGCTCTCGCCCGCGAGATAGCGGGGCGAGGCCCAGCGCTTGTGTTGCGTGAGCCAGAGCTTGATGAACTCCGCGATCGCGATTGCGTCGGACTCGAGGCCCCAGAACTCCTCGACCTTGGCCTCGCCCAGGGCCTGGCTGTAGCCGGTGCCGACCGGGTCGATGAAGACGAGGTCGGTGGCATCGAGGGCTGAGAGCGTGTTGTCGACCACCGGATAAGGTGCGGTGCCGGCGGCGGTGGCGTCGTCGGGGACCACGATCCGCTTCGGCCCGAAGCAGCCCATATGCAGCCAGAGCGAGGCCGAGCCGGGACCGCCGTTGAAGACGAAGGTGACGGGGCGCCGCGCCGGATCGCGCTCGCCCTCCTTCACATAGGAGAAGGAGAAGATGGCGGCACGCGGCTTGCTCGCCGCATCTTTCAAATAGATGTCGCCGGCGGTGACCGTGTAGGCGATCCGGCGGCCGCCGAAATTCCCTTCATGCTTGCTCATGAAGCGCCGCGGCTCGGGAATCGGCGCCGGGGTCTGGGCGGGCTTCGGCGCCTCCGCACCTGGTTGCGGGTCGGCGCCGAGCGTGCCCAGGCCGAGAGCGAGTGTTTCAGGCGGAACGAGCATGGGGAGGTTCCTTGGGGAAGGGCGGGCGTTTGAGGTGAATGCGGTTCTGAGGTTCGGCGAGCGACTGCGTGGAAGCTCGCAGCGGGTCGCGAGCACATCAGAAGTTCATGATGCGCGCAATCTCGTCGACCAGCGGTGACCGTCCGAAGATCGCGGCATAGCTGCCGGGTTTGACCTCGGACTTGCGGGTAAGGCATTTGCCTCCGGCTTCCTCGATGAGGACTTCGGTTGCCGCGATATCCCAGCGATTGAGGTAGGGTTCGATGGCCGCGTCCAAGGCTCCGCGGGTAACCATCGCATGTGTCCAGCAGTCGGCGTAGCCTCGGAGATGATCGATCCTCGGCCGCAGGCGCAGATAGGCCTCTTCGAGACCGGCAATGCGAAACCCCGCCGCGTCTGGCGCCGATACGATGCTGTCGCGCAACTCCCGGTCCTCGGCGATGCGGAGAGGCGTTCCGTTGCAGGTGGCGCCTAATCCCCGCGCCGCGGCGTAGGTCTCGGCGAATGCTGGGAGATGGATGACACCGACGAGTGTCCTTTCATCCTTGGTGTCCTCGAAGGCGATGAGCGTTCCGAACATCGGAATTCCGCGAACATAGCTCAAGGTTCCGTCGATAGGGTCGATCAGCCAACGGTATCGCGACCCGCTCGTGGATCCGCCGAGCTCTTCGCCAAGGATCGGCCAGTCCTCTGGTTGCTCGGCGCGCAAGAATCGGCGGATCCGCTCTTCGGCCTGGCGATCAATCTCCGTCACCGGCGAGCCGTCTGCCTTGCGATCGGAGGTGAGCCAGCTCTTTCGGAACGCGCTGAGGATGAGATCGGAAGTCGACTGGGCGGCCGCGGTCGCAATCTCGAGGAGGCGAGGGAGATGGTCGGGAGGCAATGGGACTCCTGTAATCTCGGCAAACGCTAGCATAGGAGAACGAGCGTCGTTAGCCTGCCAACGGAACCGGCTTGTGGAGAGATCACGTCAACCGGGAATTTGGGAAGAGGAGCAAACAATGGGTTTGGAAGCGCTCGTCGCATTCGGTGCGGTCTTGGCGGTCGCTTGCGCGGCGCCGGGGCCGACCATCGCCGCCCTCGTCGCGCGGGTGTTGGGGCGCGGCACCGCCGGTGCCGCTTCCTTCTGCGCCGGGCTGTTGTTCAGCGACATCGTCTGGCTCACCGGTGCGGTGCTGGGATTGGCGGTGCTGATGGAGACCGTCCATCCGCTGTTCGTGGCGATCAAATACGCGGGTGCTGCCTATCTTCTCTATCTGGCGTGGAAGCTGTGGAGCGCGCCGGCGGCGCCGCTCGCCGCGGCACCGGCGGCGGGCGAGGGCATTCGGCTGTTTTTCGGCGCGATCGCGGTCGGCTCCGGCAACCCGAAGACGATGCTGTTCTACCTGGCGCTCCTGCCCACCCTGCTGCCTCTCGAGCGGCTCACGGTCGCGGATTATTTCATGCTGGTGGCAACCCAATGCGTCGTTTATGGCGCCATCCTCGTCGGCTACGTGATGCTGGCCGTGCGCGCGCGCCGGGCCTTCGCCAGCGCGCGGGCCATGCGCACTGTCAACCGGGTGACCGGCACGGTGATGGCGGGTGCTGCCATTGCCGTCGCGACGCGCTCCTGAGGCATCGAACCGGTTCAGCTTGCGGCTGGCATCCAGACATTATATAATTAATGATATAATGATTAGCGGCGTCTCTCCATGCCTTCCGTCGTTACCATCAATCGTCCTGATGTCGTCTCCCTGATCGAGGAGGCGGCGGACAAGCTGACCGGAGGCAACAAGACCGAAGCGGTGGCACTCGGCATGCGCCGTCTGTTGGATGCGGAGGCGCGTAGCGGCTCCTTGTTCGGCGCCCATCGGGGATCGGTGCGAGTTCGCGCCGGCGTTGATCTCACGGCACCAGTCTTCGAGGGCACGCTCGATGCCGAATCCGGCGCAGAAATCGATCGGTGACCACGCCCATCTTGCTCGATACCCACATCGCGCTCTGGCTCGATAGCGGCGATGCGCATTTGCGCGGCTCGACGCGCGCGCTCATCGATCGGCATTGGCGTGAGGGCGGGAGCGTTCTATTGAGCGCGATTTCGGCTTGGGAAATCGCTTTGCTGGTCGACACGGGCCGTGTCGAACTGGATCTCCCGGTCGATGCGTGGGTGAGGCGCTTCATCGAGCGCCCCGGGGTCGAGGCCGTTCCGCTCGTCCATGAAGCGGCTTCGGCGAGTTACCAGTTGCACCATTTCGATCACCGCGATCCCGCCGATCGATTGCTGATCGCAACCGCGATCAGGCTCGGCTGTCCTCTCGTCACCTATGACGAGCGCATCACGCGCTTCGGCAAGCGCCATGGCCAGCAGCACCGGTTTGCGGTGGCGGCTTGAGCGGCTGAGCCGAGTAGGATGGGATTTGATATACGATTAGAGATATTGTATATACATCGTATGCCTAAGCGCCGCATTCTCGTGCCGTTCGATCCGGAGCAGCTCGAGCGCATCGAGGCGTTCCGTCGGCGCCATCGCTTGCCGACGCGGGTCGCCGCCATCCGCGCGCTCATCGATGCGGGGGCTGCCAATCAGGATCCTCTAGCGCGGGCGCTCAGAGCCTTGCAGGCAAGCAAGGCCGAGCTCGAGCGCCGCGGCGTGGCGCGCATTGGCGTGTTCGGTTCGCTCGCGCGGGGCGAGGCCGACGTTGCGAGCGACGTCGATGTGCTGGTCCTCTTCGCGCCCTCGCGTGTGCCCGACCTCTTCGGCTTCCTGCGCTTGCGTGACGACATCGGCGGCATCATCCGCAAGGCAACAGGACGGGAGGCGGAGATCGTCGAGGCCGAGAGCCTGCGTCCGCGTATAAGGAGAGCGGCGGAAGCAGACGCCGTCTATGCCTTCTAGATCGGCTGGTGAAGGTCGGGCGGCGGCTTGGATCGAAGACATCCTCGACAACATCGGCCTGATCGAGGATTTCCTTGCCGGTATCACCCATGCTGCGTATCTGTCAGACAAGGAGAAGCAATACGCCGTGCAATTCGCGCTGCTCGCCATCTCCGAGGCGGCCCGCCGGCTCCCAGCGGGGATGAAGCAGTGTCACCCCGGGATCCCCTGGCGGCAGGTCGAGGATCTGCGAAACGCCTATACCCACGCCTATCACCGGCTTAACCCGGAGATGGTCTGGCGCACGGCGCGGGAGAGTCTGGGGCCGCTCAAGAAGGCGATGCGGGCGGAGCTGAAGAGGTCGACCTAGCTGTGGCACCAGTGTCGATGATCTTGCCCGGCTTGACAGCTGTCCCGGCTCGTTCTAGAACAAAAGCAGAACAGAACAAATGCTGAACAGCCATGGCTTTCGCATCACCCTGCCGGGTGCCCAATGAGCAGCAGCCCGGCTCGCTTGCCACGCTCAAAGCCCGGATGCGGGCCTTGGAGCAGGGCCGAAGCGAAGGGCCCGGCCGGATCCTGAGGCTGGGCGTGGCGGCGATCGACCGCCTGCTGCCGGGCGGTGGGCTCGCGGCCACGCGGGTGCATGAGGTGGTGGGTGTATCCGCGCGCGACGGAGCTGCCGCCGCGTTCACCCTGGCGCTCATCGCCCGGCTCCTCAGCCAGACTCCGGGTCCGGTCCTCTGGTGCGGCCGGTATCTCGATCTCCATGGCCCGGGCCTGGCGGCGTTCGGCATCGATACCGCAAGGCTGATCCTGGCGCGCACGCGCGATACGACCGAAACCCTCTGGGCGATGGAGGAGGGGCTGCGCAGCGCCAGGCTCGCGGCCGTGGTCGGCGAGCTCACGCGGTCCATCGATCTGACGGCGAGCCGCCGGTTGCAGCTTGCCGCCGAGAACGGTGAGACGACCGGGCTCTTGCTGCGGCCGGTCGATGCCGGCGATGGCACGCCGAGCGCGGTCGAGACCCGCTGGCGGGTGGTTTCGATGTTGGGAGCGCCCGCGACGGAAAACCTCGGCGTCGGCAGAACCGCCTGGCGGCTCGGCCTGGAGCGCTGCCGCGGCGGCGCTCAGGGGGAATGGATGGTGGAGTTGGACGATGCGACGGGTGATCTCGCTCTGGCTGCCGCGGTTTGCGACCGATCGGCTCGGCCGGCGCCATTCCGCCTGGCGGTCTAAGGCGCTTGCCACATCCCGGCCGGTGCATGGCCGGCTGACCATCGCCGCCTGCAACCGGCTGGCGGCGGAGGCCGGTATTGCGCCCGGCCAGAGCGTGGCCGATGCGAGGGCGCTTCTGCCCGAACTCACCCTGGCCGATGCCGATCCGGTAGGCGATACCCGGGCCTTGGATCAGCTCGCCCTCTGGTGCGGCCGCTATACGCCCTGGACCCAGATCGACCGCCACTCGGCGGCGGGCGGCGAGGGCTGGGGCGGGGATGGCGGGATCTGGCTCGACGTCACCGGCGCAACGCATCTGTTTGGCGGCGAGGAAGAGCTCATCGCCGATCTGGTGGAGCGGCTGGAGCGGTCCGGTCTGGCCGCGCGCGCCGCCATGGCCGATACCCCCGGTGCTGCCTGGGCCATGGTGCGCTTCGCCCCGTCTGCGCAAAATCTGATGGCGACACAAAGCCCGGTGGTGCCTGCAGGCGGCGTCGCCGCGGCGCTGGCCGAGCTGCCGGTCATGGCTTTGCGGCTGCCGGGGGTGATCGTGGATGGGCTCTCCCGCCTCGGCTTGCGCCGGATCGGCGAGGTGGAGACGGTGCCGCGGGCTCCCTTGGTCGCCCGCTTCGGCGAGATCCTCGCCCGGCGCTTGGATCAGGCCCTCGGCCGCATGGACGAGCCGATCTCGCCCAAGCAGCCGGTGCCGCCCTTCCGGGCCCGGATGGGCTTCCCCGAGCCGATCGGGCTTGCCGAGGACATCGCCCGCGGCACGGGACGGCTGTTGAGCCAGCTTGCCGCCCAGCTCGACCGCGCCCATCAAGGCGGGCGCGCCTTCGAGCTCCTTTGCTACCGCGTCGACGGCGAGGTGCGCCGGCTCACGGTGCGCACGGGACGGCCGGCGCGCGAGCCCGAGCGCCTGCAGCGGCTCTTCGCTCAGCATTTCGACACGCTCGATCCCGGTCCCGGCATCGAGGTCATGGTGCTGGCGGTCTCTGTGAGCGAGGCGCTGGAGCCTTCCCAGATCCCACTGCCCACGCTCGCATCCAGCGAGCATCGTCCCCACGAGCCTCGCCCCCACCCCATCCCTCCCCCACGCAAGCGCGGGGGAGGGCGTAATGATGCGCCTCGGACTCCCTCCCTCGCGAAAGCGGGGGAGGGATGGGGTGGGGGCACGGTAGCCGTCGACGATCTCGTCGATCGGCTCGCCGGCCGGCTGGGACTGGACGCGGTCATGCGCCTGGAGCCGCGGGAGAGCCATCTGCCGGAACGGGAATCCTCGCTCCGTCTCTTTGAAGAGACGCCAGCTCGCGTCGCCTGGCGCCGCGATCGGCCGCGCCCGGTGCGCCTACTGGCTCGCCCCGAGCCGGTGGAGGCGGTGGCCCTGGTGCCCGACCATCCGCCGGTGCTGTTCCGCTGGCGCGGCATCACCCACCGCATCGCCCGTGCCGATGGGCCGGAGCGCATCGCCGCCGAATGGTGGCGGGAGGATCGGCCGACCCGCGATTATTTCCGGGTCGAGGACGAAGCCGGACGCCGCTTCTGGCTCTACCGCGACGGCCTGTTCGGCGAGCCCGCCACCCCGCGCTGGTTCCTGCACGGGCTGTTTGCCTGAGCCGCCCTGTCATGTCCGGCTATATCGAGCTGCAGGTCACCAGCAATTACAGCTTTCTCGAAGGCGCCTCGCATCCGGGCGAGCTCGTGCGCCAAGCCGCCGCCATCGGCCATGCCGGTGCTGCCCTTGCCGACCGCAACACGCTGGCCGGCGTGGTCCGCGCCCATGTAGCGGCCAAGGAGACCGGCAGCCGATTTCTCGTCGGCGCGCGGCTGGTGCCCATGGACGGCCCGAGCCTCGTTTGCTTTCCCACCGATCGCGCCGCCTATGGCCGCTTGTGCCGCCTCATCACGCTGGGGCGGCGGCGGGCGCCGAAGGGTGAGTGCCATTTCACGCTTTCCGAGGTGATGGGCCATGGCGAGGGTCAGGTGTTCCTGGCGCTCCCGCCGGATCGTCCCGAGGAGGATTTCGCCGCCTGGCTCCAGGATTTCGCCCGGCGCTTTTCCGGCTCCTGCTATCTGGCCGCGCCCTACCGCTATGACGGCACCGATGCGAGGCGGCTCAGGCGTCTCTCCGATCTCGCCGCCGCTGCCGGTGCGCCGCTGGTCGCCACCAACGACGTGCATTATCACCTGCCGGAACGCCGCCCTTTGCAAGACGTGCTGACCTGCATCCGCGCCGGCACCACCATCGCGGCGGCCGGCCGGAGGCTGGCCGCGAATGCCGAGCGGCATTTGAAGCCGGCCGAGGAAATGGCGCGGCTCTTTCACGGCCATGGCGAGGCCGTGCTGCGGACGCTCGAGATCGCTCAGCGCTGCCGTTTCTCCTTGGACGAGCTCCGCTACGAATATCCCGAGGAGATCACCGGCGAGGGGCGGAGCCCGCAAGCCGAGCTCCAGCACCAGACCTGGACCGGTGCCGCCAGGCGCTATCCCGAGGGCGTGCCGGAAGCGGTGCGGCGCACGCTCATCCGCGAGCTGGCGCTCATCGAGGATCTCAGCTACGCGCCCTATTTCCTCACCGTGTTCGATATCGTCCGCTACGCCCGCTCGAAAGATATCCTCTGCCAGGGTCGCGGCTCGGCCGCCAATTCGGCCGTGTGCTATGTGCTCGGCATCACCGCGGTCGATCCCTCCGCCCATTCGCTCCTGTTCGAGCGCTTCGTCTCCGCGGCGCGCAACGAGCCGCCCGATATCGACGTGGATTTCGAGCATGAGCGGCGCGAGGAAGTGATCCAGTACGTCTACGGGAAATACGGCCGCGAGCGCGCCGGCATCGCCGCCACGGTCATCGCCTACCGCTCGCGCAGCGCCGTGCGCGATGTCGGCAAGGCGCTCGGCCTGTCGGAGGATACGGTGGGGGCGCTCGCCGGCTCGCTCTGGGGCTGGGGCGCCGAGGGCGTCGATGAGGCGCGGGTGCGCGAGATCGGCCTCGATCCGGCCGATCGGACCTTGCGCCTGGCGCTCGATCTCGCCCGCGAGCTCATCGGCTTTCCGCGCCATCTCTCCCAGCATGTCGGCGGCTTCGTCATCTCCCGCGGCCCGCTTTCGGAGCTGGTTCCGATCGCCAATGCCGCCATGGCGGAGCGCACCAATGTCGAATGGGACAAGGACGATCTGGACGCGCTCGGCATCCTCAAGATCGACGTGCTGGCCCTCGGCATGCTCACTTGCATCCGCAAGGCCTTCCAGCTCATCGAGCAGCACAAAGGCCAGCGGTTTGACATGGCCGGCGTGCCGGAGGGGGATCCGGCGGTCTACGACATGCTGTGCCGGGGGGACTCGCTCGGCGTGTTCCAGGTCGAGAGCCGGGCGCAGATGAGCATGCTGCCGCGCCTCAAGCCGAGAACCCTCTACGACCTCGTGATCGAGGTGGCGATCGTGCGCCCGGGCCCGATCCAGGGCGACATGGTGCATCCCTATCTCCGCCGGCGAAACGGCGAGGAAACGGTCTCCTACCCCTCGCGCGAGCTCGCCCGCGTCTTGGGCAAGACCTTGGGCGTTCCCTTGTTCCAGGAGCAGGCGATGCAGATCGCCATCGTCGCCGCCGGCTTCACGCCTACTGCGGCGGATGAGCTCCGCCGCGCCATGGCGACCTTCCGGCGCAATGGCGATATCCATCGCTTCCGCACCAAGCTGATCGAAGGCATGGTCGCCAAGGGTTACGAGCGCGACTTCGCCGCCAGATGCTTCCGGCAGATCGAAGGCTTCGGCACCTATGGCTTCCCCGAGAGCCACGCCATCAGCTTCGCGCTCCTCGTCTATGTCTCCTCCTGGCTCAAATGTCATCACCCGGAGGTCTTCGCCTGCGCGCTTCTCAATGCGCAGCCGATGGGCTTCTATGCCCCGGCGCAGATCGTGCGGGATGCCGCCGAGCACGGCGTCGAGGTGCGTCCCGTCGACGTCAATGCCAGCCATTGGGATTGCACGCTGGAGCCGGCGGCGGAGGGGGAAGAGGGGCAACCCCGCCTGGCGCTCCGCCTCGGCTTTCGTCAGGTGCAGGGTGCGCGCGCGGAAGACATCAAGCGGCTGGTTGAGTTTCGGGGGACCGGCTATGGCAGTCCGCGCGCGCTCTGGCTCAGGGCCGGGCTGTCGCCGGCGGCGCTGGAGAGCTTGGCCCGCGCCGATGCCTTCCGCTCCCAGGGCCTCGGCCGGCGCGAGGCCTTGTGGGCGGTGAAGGACTTGGGCGCCGAGCCCTTGCCGCTCTTCGCCGAGGCGGAAACCGCAGGGCCGGTGCAGAACGAGCCCCTGGTCAGGCTGCCCTCAATGCCGATCGGCGAAGAGGTGGTCGAGGACTATGCCTCGCTCAGGCTCTCCTTGAAGCGTCACCCGGTGGCCCTCCTGCGCGACGGGCTCGGCCGCGATGGGCTGTTGCCCGCCCAGGGCTTGGCCGAGCTCGCCTCCGGCCGCTGGATCAAGGTGGCCGGCCTGGTGCTGGTGCGCCAGCGGCCGGGCAGCGCCAACGGCATCGTCTTCATCACCCTCGAGGACGAGACCGGCGTGGCCAATCTCGTGGTCTATCCCGATATCTTCGAGCGCTACCGGCGGGCGATCCTGGGGGCGAGGCTGCTGGCCGCCTGGGGCAGCATCGACCGCCAGGGCATGGTGATCCATGTGAAGGCCCGGCGCTTCGTCGACCTCTCCCAGCGTCTGGACCAGCTGGGTCAAAGCGAACCGGCCCCGGAGGGCTCCATCGACGCCCTCGCCCGGGCCGAGGCGGTGAAGCGACGGCCGCCCGCGCTGAAAGCCGTCAGCCGCGATTTCCACTGAGGGTGAGGGTCCTTTCCAGTCCCGCGCCAACGCAGGAATACGCCTGTACGCTCGTATATGAGTCAGCGTCATTCGTGTATCGATCGGTTGTTGTAGTGTTCCCGGAACATGGAAGAGCTCACCGACGAGGCGCTGATGGCGCACGTGGCACGGGGGGACCGGCGTGCCTTTACCGTGCTGGTCGGCCGTCATCTCGATCGGTCGGTCGGCACCGTGCAGCGCATGCTGGGCGACGCGGCGGAGGCCGAGGACGTGGCGCAGGAAGCGTTCACCAAGCTGTGGGTCTACGCCCCGCGTTGGCGTCCCGACGGCGCCAAGTTCACCACCTGGTTCTATCGGGTGCTGGTGAACAGCGCCATCGACCGGCAGCGCAAGGCCCGCAGCGTGCCGCTCGACTCCGTCCCGGAGCCGTTCGACCCCAGGCCGGATGCCTTTCGGCAGGTCAACGACGCCGAGGTGAGCCGCCATGTCGCAGCCGCGGTGGCGGCCTTGCCCGATCGGCAGCGCGCCGCGGTCACGCTTTGCTATTATCAGGGCCTCGGAAACATCGAAGCGGCCGAGGTCTTGGAGATTTCCGTAGGCGCGCTCGAATCCCTCCTGGTTCGGGCTCGCCGCGCACTCAAGGAACGACTGACCCTGCTGCTGGGGCCGGTTCTGGAGGAGGAACATGACGTCTGACCGTTCCCGGCCGACGCCCTCAGGCCCGGATCCGCTCGCCCGTGTGCTCGCGGCCTGGCGATTGGCGCCGGCCGACCCGGGGCTGGGCGAGCGCATCCTCGCCCGGGTGATGGACTGGCCGCAGGTCGATGCCGATCCATCGTCCCGCCGCCTGTTGCCCCGCTGGAGCTTCGGCTGGCTGGTGCCGCGGATCGTCAGCCTTGCGGCCGGAATCGCCATCGGCATCGTGGTCGGCCTTTCCGAGCCGATGGCCGATGAGGTGGCGAGCGGCCTCTATTCCAGCCTCTTCGACCAGTCGAGCCAGACCTTGCTGGCCTTCGATGCAACCGACGGGTTGACCCCGTGAGCGAGCCTGCCGCAGCGCCGTCGCGCCGCCGCCGTTGGCTGGGCTGGGGGCTTGTCGCCTCGCTCGCCTTCAATCTGTTCTTCGTCGGCCTCATCGGCGCCACCGCCTGGCGCTGGCACAATCGCCAGGCCATGGGCTTCGGCCCCGGGGCCGCCTGGATGGCCCCGCTCCTGCCCGAGGAGATCCGCAGCCAGCTCCGCGAGCGCATGCAGCAGCGTCGGCTCGACATGCGCGAGCGTGGTCTCGAAATGCGCCAAGCGCAGCTCGTCGTGCTGCGCGCGCTGGCGACCGAGCCGTACGACAAGGCCGCGGTGGAGCGCGCGTTCGCCGAGCTGAGACAGCGGCTCGCCAAGGGCCAGGAGCTGATGCACGCCACCATCGCCGCCGCCGCCGCCGACCTTACGCCCGAGCAGCGCAAAGCGATGATCGATCGCCTGCCGAACTAAGGCTAGGCCTTCGCGGCCCGCCGGTAGCGGGTCTCCCGGTAGAGAATATAGAGGCCGCTCGCCACCACCACGGCGGAACCGGTGAGCACGCCGAGACCGGGGGTCTCATCGAAGGCGAGCTGGCCGATGACGAGCGCCCAGAGCATGGCCGTGTACTCGAAGGGTGCGACCAGCGCCGCCGGGGCGAGGCGATAGGCGCGGGTGACGAAGAACCCGGAGATGCCGCCCAGCAGGCCGACGCAAGAGAGCAGGGCCAAGTCCCAGGCCGATGGCGGGCTCCACACGAAGGGCAGCGTAATGGTGGCGGCCAGGGTCACGGCTGAGTTGTAGTAGAACACCATGGCGCTATCGCTCTCGCTGACCGACAGCCGGCGAATGGCGATGGTGCTCAAGGCGTAGCAAACCGTCGCGGCGAGTGCGACCGCCGCCATCGGCTCGATGACGTTGGTGCCTGGCCGCAAGATCAGGATGACGCCGAGAAAGCCGACGATGACGGCGCCCCAGCGGTGACGACCGACGGCTTCGCCCAAGAGCGGTTGCGACAGCGCGGTGACGAACAGCGGACCGGCGAAGCTGATGGCGATCGCATCGGCGAGCGGCATGCCGGCGAGCGCGATGAAGAACAGCAGGGTCGAGCCGAGGCCGATCACGCAGCGGAGCGCGTGGCTCCCGGGCTTGCGCGTGCGGATCGTGGCGAACCCGCCCCGCGCCATGATCACGGCCACGATCGGCACGAACGCCACCCAGCCGCGAAAGAAGACGACCTCGAGCGGGTGATAGATGCCGCCGAGATACTTGACGAGCGAATCCATAATCGAGAACAAGCCGACACCGATCACCATGACGGCGATGCCGCGGACGGCGTGCGGGCTCTCGGCTGCCGCCTTCTGTTGCAGCGCTGCAACGGGGGCCGTCGGCATTGATCTCATCGGCCGAGTATAGCGATTTGCCGCACCAGGGCGGCTTCCGCTCGGCTACCATGGCAAAGTCGCTCGCCACCTCCCATATTTCCCGAAGCGCCAATTTCCCAAGCCCGCATGACCACGATCGTCGATCCTGCCCAAGCCGTGCCGAAAGTTGCCGAAGCACCGGTCGAGCGCGAGCGCGTCGGCCGCGCCGAATTGAAGGCGCTGAGCACGCTCGTTCCCTACCTTTGGCCGAGTGCCGCCATCAGCCTGCGTGGGCGCGTGGCGCTCGCCATCAGCCTCTTGATCGCCGCCAAGGTCGCCAACGTCAACGTGCCCCTCCTCTACAAGGGCGCGATCGACACTCTCACCAGCGCTACCGGAGAGGGAGCGCTCGCGCACGCGATCGAGGTTCCGATCGCGCTGCTTATCGGCTACGGCCTGCTTCGGGTGACGGCGTCGGCCTTCGCCGAGCTGCGCGATGCGGTCTTCTCCAAGGTGGGGCAGCGCGCCATCCGCAATCTGGGTCTCGCCACCTTCCGCCATCTGCACGGCTTGTCGCTGCGCTTCCACCTCGAGCGGCAGACCGGCGGCTTGAGCCGCGCCATCGAGCGGGGCACTAAGGGCATCGACTCGCTCTTGTCCTACTTGCTCTTCAGCATCCTGCCGACCCTGGTGGAGATTCTGCTGGTCTGCGGCATCCTTTGGGGCCTCTACGACATTTGGTTCGCGCTGCTGACCTTCGTCACCATCAGCTGCTACATCGCCTGGACGCTGACGGTGACCGAGTGGCGGATCAAGTTTCGCCGCCAGATGATCGAAACCGACGAGGAGGCGCATACCCGCGCCATCGACAGCCTGCTCAACTACGAGACGGTGAAGTACTTCAGCAATGAAGCGCACGAGTCGCAACGCTTCGACTCAGCCCTCCAGCGCTACGAGCGCGCCGCGGTCACGAGCCAGCAATCCCTATCGCTGCTCAACATCGGTCAGGGCGCCATCATCGCCACCGGCGTCACTCTCGTCATGATCATGGCCGGCAACGGCATCGTCGCCGGACGCATGTCGATCGGCGACTTCGTGCTGGTCAACTCCTACCTGATCCAGCTCTACATGCCGCTCAATTTTCTGGGCTATGTCTACCGCGAGATCAAGCAGTCGCTCCTCGACATGGAGAAGATGTTCCGGATCCTGGACGTGCCACGCGAGGTCGAGGATCGTCCGGGCGCACCGGCCATCGCCGTCAGCCAAGGCCGCATCGAGTTCCGCCACGTCGATTTCAGCTATGAGCAGAATCGGCAGATCCTGTTCGATGTGTCCTTCGAGGTGCCGCCGGGCAAGACGGTGGCGATCGTCGGACCGAGCGGCGCCGGCAAGTCGACGATCAGCCGGATCCTGTTCCGCTTCTACGACGTGGCAAGCGGAGAGGTGCAGATCGACGGGCAGGACATTCGCCTGGTCAGCCAGTCGAGCCTCCGCAAGGCGATCGGCATCGTTCCCCAGGACACGGTGCTGTTCAACGACACCATCTACTACAACATCGCCTATGGCCGTCCGGAGGCGACCCGGGCCGAAGTGGAGGAGGCGGCGAAGCTCGCGCAAATCCACGATTTCGTCGTGAGCCTGCCGGCGGGCTACGCGACCATGGTCGGCGAGCGCGGCCTCAAGCTCTCCGGCGGCGAGAAGCAACGGGTGGCGATCGCGCGCACGCTCCTGAAGCGCCCCAGCGTCTTCCTCTTCGACGAGGCGACCTCGGCTTTGGACTCCCATACCGAGAAGGAGATCCAGGCGAGCCTCCGCGCCGTCTCAGCCAACCGCACGACCCTCATCATTGCGCACCGGCTGTCGACCGTCATCGATGCCGACGAGATCATCGTGCTGCAAGCCGGCCGCGTCGTCGAGCGTGGCCGTCATCAGCAGCTTCTGGCCGAGGGAGGCCATTACGCGGCGATGTGGCGCAAACAGCAGGAGCGGGTAACCGAGCGCGAGGATGCCAGGCCGGCGGCGTGAGGCGGGCTAACCCTTAAACTTCTGGGTCGCCTGGCTCAATCCCTCGAGCACCTGCCATTCGATCTCGCCGCCGGTGCCGGTGATGCTCTGGGCGAGCAGCACGTAGAGCGCATCGATGTGGAGCGCGATCACTTCCAGCTGCGGCCGACCGACCTTGCTGAGGCTGACGGCATAGTCGTTGAGCGACTTCGCGATGCGGGTGACGAGCGGGTAGTCGAAGGTGCCGCCGAGACCTTTCAGGTCCAGGGCTTCGCGCGCCACCCGCTTCAGGATGTCCGTGGCCGGAGTCTTCCCGGCGCGTGCGTCGGCGACGAGCTCGCGCAAAGCCTTGAGGCTGGACGACGCCGCGGTGTTGAACTTGTCGGTCGCCGCATGCACAACCTTCTCGAGCTGCAGCATCTCGGTCGACGTGAGATCGACGCTGAAGCCCTTCTTGTAGTTGACCGCCTTGCGCCGAAGCTCGTTGGAGGGCGGAATGATCTGAGCTTTTTGTCGCCCTGCCACGATCGATTACGCCTCGGATCCGCCCCGACGATTGGGGCCGCCATGGGGCACCTGCCGACGCCGGCGGTCGGGGCCGAAATAGCTCTGCGCGTTGACGAAGGAGCGCGGCCGCGCGATCACCGATGAGAGGCGCCGATACAGCCCATCCACGGTGAAGGGCTTCGCCAGGAACTCGGTGACACCCTTGTCGCGGGCGGCGACGACATATTCCTGCTCGGAATGGGCGGTGAGCATGATCACCGGCAGCAGCCGATTGGGTGAATCGGGAGAGAAGCGGAGATAGTCGATGAGCTCGAGCCCGCTCATCGGCTCCAGCTCCCATTCCGTGATCATGACATCGATATTGTCTTCTCTGAGCGCCTTGATCGCCTTGGTCGAATCCTGCACGCGGCGCACGCCGGTTGCACCCAGCATCTTCAGGATGTCCTGGATCATGTCGAGTGCCAGCGGGTTCGCGTCCACGAGGAGGAACGAGACTTTGCTGAAATCGATCTTTTCCGGCATCGACGTCCTTCCCCGGGGGGCGGTCGTTTCGCAGATCCATTAACCTCGGACGGCGCGCCCTCGGACGCGGGCGACACTCGCACGCGCATTGGTAAATTACAATATTTCTGCGCGGCGAGGAGCCGGAGAATCGTGTGCCGCGGCGCCTCGGAAGCGGTCCGCCGGGGCCCACGAGCGCGCTGGATGGGCTAGTGCCGGCGCCGAGCGAAGCCCTATACTTGGGCCCAGCTTGAGAAGGAGGAGCCGCATCATGGCTGAGGCCAAGGGCCGCGCCGTGGCCGAGGTCGCTCGACCCGGAGATGCCGAACGGCGCGCCGTGCTGAGGGCCTTGGAGCGAAAGGTGCTCTGGCTCTCGACCTGGATGATTCACAACGCCAATCATCTCCGGCCCGCCCGCGACGGGCTCAAGGTCGGCGGGCACCAAGCCTCCTCGGCCTCGGTCGCTACCTTGCTGACGGCGCTGTATTTTGACGTGCTGAGGCCGGAGGACCGGGTGGCGGTCAAGCCCCATGCGAGCCCCGCCTACCACGCCATCCAATATCTCTTCGGCAAGCAGTCCAGGGACGCGCTCGAGCGATTCCGCGGGCTGGGCGGCGCCCAATCCTATCCTTCGCGGACCAAGGATGGGGATGAGGTGGATTTCTCCACCGGGTCGGTCGGTCTCGGCGTGGCGGTGACGTTGTTCGCCTCCCTGGTGCAGGATTATGTCCGCTTGAAGGGCCTGGCGCCGCGCGATCAGCCCTCCGGCCGCATGATCGCGGTCATGGGCGATGCCGAGCTGGATGAGGGCAATGTGTTCGAAGCCCTGCTCGAAGGCTGGAAGCACGATGTCAGGAACCTCTGGTGGGTCATCGACTACAACCGCCAGAGCCTCGACGGCATCGTCTCCGATCAGCTGTTTCAGAAGATCAAAGGCTTCTTCAGCGCCGTCGGCTGGACCGTGGTCATCATGAAGTACGGCCGCCGGCTGCAGGCGGCGTTCCAGCGCCCGGGCGGCGAGGCGTTGCGGCGCTGGATCGACGAGTGCCCGAACGATCTTTACTCGGCGCTCACCTTCAAAGGCGTGTCGGGCCAGCCGCTGGCCTGGCGGGAGCATCTCCTGGTCGATCTCGCCGACGTTCCCGGCATCCCCGAGCTGCTGGCGAGCTACGACGACATGGCCCTCCACCAGCTCATGACCAATCTCGCCGGGACCGACATGGACGCGGTCCTCGATGCGTTCCACGCGGTCGAGGGCGACGCGCCGCACTGCTTTATCGCCTATACGATCAAAGGGCACGGCACGCCGCTCGCCGGCCACAAGTACAATCACGCCGGTCTCATGACGATGGAGCAGATGGCGGGCTTCAAGCGCGCCCAGGGGATCGCCGACGGCGCCGAGTGGGATCGTTTCGCTGGGCTCGAGATTCCGGCCGAGCGCTTGGAAGCATTCCTCCGCGAGGCGCCCTTCAACAGCGAGCGCTCGCGGATCCGAGACGGCGCCAAGGTGCCGGTGCCGCCACGGCTCGATCTCCGTCTCGGCGGCAAGGTGTCGACCCAGATCGCCTTCGGCAACATCCTGAACGAGCTCGGGCGCGGCGACAGCGAGCTGGCGCGGCGCATCGTCACCACCTCGCCCGACGTCACCGTCTCGACCAATCTCGGCCCCTGGGTCAATCAGCGCGGCATCTTCGCGCGCACGGTGCGTGAGGACGTGTACCGCGAGGAGAAGGTGGTCTCCGCGCAGAAATGGGCGAAGCACCGCCAGGGGCAGCACATCGAGCTCGGCATCGCGGAGAACAATCTATTTCTGCTCCTGGGCGCGCTCGGGCTGTCGGCGCCGCTCTTCGGCGCGCGGCTGCTGCCGATCGGCACCCTCTACGATCCGTTCATCGCCCGCGGCCTCGATGCCCTGACCTACGCCTGCTACCAGGATGCCCGCTTCATGGTCGTGGCGACGCCCTCGGGCGTGGCCTTGGCGCCGGAGGGAGGTGCCCACCAATCGATCACCACGCCGCTCATCGGCTTGGGCCAGCCTGGCCTCACCTACTTCGAGCCGGCCTATGCGGACGAGCTGGTGGCGATGATGCATTGGGGCTTCGAGCACATGCAGGAAGAGGATGGCGGCTCGATCTATCTGCGCCTGACGACGAGGCCGGTGCCGCAGCCGGATCGCACCATGAGTGCGGCGCTCGAAGCCGACATTCTCGCCGGCGGCTATTGGCTGCTGCCGCCGGGCGAGGCGGAATTGGCGCTGGTCTATTGCGGCGCCGTCGTGCCGGAGGTGCTGGCCGCTAAGGAGCAGATGGCCGAGGATCTGCCCGGCCTGGGGATTCTCGCCATAACCTCGCCGAGCCGGCTCTATGCCGGCTGGCGCCATACGGTCGCCGAGCGCAGCCTTGCCAACGCGGTCGCACCCTCCCATCTCGAGCGCTTGCTGTCGGCGCTGCCGACCGCTTCTGCCTTGGTGACGGTCCATGACGGACATCCGGCGACGCTCTCTTGGCTGGGTGCGGCCGGCGGACGGCGCGTCTATCCGCTCGGCGTCGACACGTTCGGCCAATCGGCCGACATCCCCGATCTCTTTCGCGTGCAGCACATCGACGCCGAGGCAATCGTCGACATGGCGGCGCTCGCCTGCATGGAGCAGGCCCGATCCTAGAGAAGGATCGGCGAAACCCTCGGATTGACGTGGCATAGGAAGCAAGCATGCGCATCGGCGTCCCCAAGGAAATCAAGGTTCAGGAATACCGGGTCGGTCTGGTGCCGGCGAGCGTGCGCGAGCTCGTTCACCGCGGCCAAGAGGTGTACGTCGAGAAGGGGGCCGGACTCGGCATCGGCTTCGACGACCAGGCTTACCGGGCGGCCGGCGCCACGGTCTTGGGTAGTGCGACCGAAGTCTTCGCCAAAGGCGAGATGATCGTCAAGGTGAAGGAGCCGCAGCCGCAAGAATGCCGCTTGCTGAAGCCGCATCACCTGCTGTTCACCTATTTGCACCTGGCCGCCGACGCCGAGCAGGCCTCGGGCCTGATGGGCTCGGGCGCCACCGCGATCGCCTATGAAACGGTGACCAATGCCCAGGGCGGCTTGCCGCTCTTGGCGCCGATGAGCGAGGTCGCCGGCCGCATGGCGATTCAGGTCGGCGCCCACTGCCTGGAGAAGGAGGCGGGCGGCGGCGGTATCCTTCTGGGCGGCGTTCCGGGCGTACCGGCGGCAAAGGTGGTGATCCTCGGCGGCGGCGTAGCCGGCACCAATGCCGCGCGCATGGCGATGGGGCTCGAGGCGCATGTGGTGGTCATCGACAGGTCGCTGGAGCGGCTCTATGCGCTCGATCTGCAGTTCGGCCGGCAACTGCACACGGCCTTTGCCACCCTGGATGCGATCGAGGGCCATGTGCTGACCGCCGATCTGGTGATCGGCGCGGTGCTCGTCGCCGGGGCCGCGGCGCCGAAGCTGGTCACCCGCGACATGGTTCGCCGGATGCGTCCGGGCTCGGTCCTGGTCGACATCTCGATCGACCAAGGCGGTTGCTTCGAAACCAGCCATCCCACGACCCATGCCGATCCGACCTTCCTCGTCGACGGCGTGGTGCATTACTGTGTCGCCAACATGCCGGGCGCGGTTGCGCGCACCTCCGCCGTGGCGCTCAACAACGCCACGCTTCCCTTCGTGCTCGAGCTTGCCCAGAAGGGCTATCGGCGCGCGCTCGCAGGCAACATCCATCTGCGCCGCGGCCTCAATGTGCATGGCGGGCGCATCACCTATGCCGCCGTCGCCGAGGCGCTGGGGCTGCCCTCGGTTCCGGTCGAGGAGGCGCTTGGTCTTTAGGGCCGGCTCGTCCTATGCATATCGGGAGTGGGGTGAGTTCATGAATCTAGGCCGGCGATGGATGATCGCGGCGCTGGCGCTCGCCGCGGCGTCGCTGCCGGCATTCGCCGAGGAAAACGCCCTCAACGTTTTCAACTGGTCGGACTACATCGCCGATGACACGGTCGAGCGCTTCGAGGCGGAGACCGGCATCAAGGTCACCTACGAGGAATTCGATTCCAAGGACACCTTGGAGGCCCGGCTCGCCGCTGGCCGTACCGGTCTCGACGTCGTCGTGCCGACCGCTTCCTTCCTGCAGCACCACACGGCCGACGGCATGTTCCGCAAGCTGGACAAGAGCCTGCTGGCGAATTACGGCAATCTCGACCGCGATCTGAACCGCATCGCCTCCGCCTATGATCCCGGCAATCAATACGCCGTTCCCTATCTGTGGGGGACGACGGGAATCGGCTACAACGTCGCCCGCATCAAGGAGCGGATGGCGAATGCGCCTTTGGACAGCTGGCGCCTTCTCTTCGAGCCATCGGTGGTCTCGCGCTTCAAGGATTGCGGGGTTGCCATGCCGGATGCTCCGGTCGACGTGATCAAGGCCGTGCTCCGATTTCTCGGCCGCGATCCGTCGAGCCCGCGAGCGGAAGATATCCGGGCGGCCGAGGCGCATCTGGCGAGGCTCAGGCCCTACATCGCCTATTTCGATACCGGCCGCTACATCGACGACCTGGCGAGCGGAGCGGCCTGTCTGGTCCTCGGCTGGTCCGGGGATGTGGTGCAGGCGCGCGGCCGGGCGCGGGATGCCGGCGCCGAGATCGAGATCGGCTATTCCGTGCCGAAGGAGGGCGCCATGGTATGGATGGACGTGCTGGCGATCCCCGCCGACGCACCGCACCCAGAGGCTGCGCATCGGTTCATCGACTTCATCCTGCGCCCGGAAATTGCCGCCGATATCGCCAACACCGTCGGCTTCGCCAACGCCAATGCCGCCTCCTTGGGCGATCTCGATCCGGAGCTGAAGGCGGATCAGGCTCTCTATCCTCACCAGGCGGTCAAGCAGCGGCTCTTCGCCGACAAGGCGCTGACACCCGAGCTCGATCGGCTGATCACCGCCGCCTTCAACCGCGCCAAGACCGGCCGGTGACCGTCGAGCATTCGGGCGAGCCCGGCGGGCCCGCGAACGATCTTCAGGACATCGAGGTGGCAGGCGGCCGGATCGGGTGGCTCGCCGCCGCGGACGGCAGCCGGCTGCGTCATGCCTACTGGCCTGCCCTCACAGGGGATTCCAGGCCGTTGGTGCTGCTCCTGGGCTTCACCGAGTTCATCGAGAAATACCTCGATGTGGTGGAGCGGCTGCGCCGGCGCGGCTTCGCCGTTTGGATGATGGATTGGCGCGGGCAGGGCTTGTCCCAGCGGCCGCTCGCCGATCGGCAGAAGCCGCACATCAACGACTTCGCCATCCACGAGGCCGATCTGGCACTCTTCATGCGCGCGATCGTGGCGCCGGCTTGCCGGTATCCGCCGGTCATCCTCGCGCATTCGATGGGTGCGCATATCGCCTTGCGCTGGCTCCACGAGCATCCGAGCGAAGCCGAGCGCGCGGTGCTGATCGCGCCGATGATCGATCTGGCGCTGGGACCGACGCTGCGCATCCTCGCGCGCTGGCTCGCATGGAGCGCCACGTGCCTGGGATTGGGCCGGCTCTATGCCCCGGGTGCCAGCCATTACGGGCCGGACCGCGCGGTTTTCGCCGGCAATCGGCTGACCTCCGATCCCGAACGCTTTCAGATCGCCCATCGCCTGATTGCCCGCAACCCCTTGTTGTCGACCGGCGGCCCGACCTTGGGTTGGCTCGACGCCGCCTTCCGGTCGATGGCCTCGTTGCGCCGCCCGGGCTTTCCCGAAGGCATCCGAACGCCGATCCTGCTGGTGCAGGCCGGGCGCGATAGCCTGGTCTCCTCACGGGCGCAGGCGCGGCTTGGCGCCCGTCTGCCGCAGGTGCAGGTGGTCAGCATCGGCGACTCCAAGCACGAAGTGCTGAAGGAGCGGGACGAGCTGCAAAGGGTCTTTTGGTCCGCGTTCGATCGGTTCGTCGGTAAGGAAAGCGGGGAGGGGTGAGATGGCCGGACGGCTTGAAGGCAAGGTGGCGATGGTAGTAGGTGCCGGCTCGATCGGCCCGGGATGGGGCAACGGCAAGGCCGCCGCCGTGCTCTATGCGCGCGAGGGGGCGAAGGTGCTGGCGCTCGATCTCAACGAAGCCGCCGCCGAAGAGACCGCGCGCCTCATCGAGGCGGAGGGCGGCACGGCGATTGCGCGCAAGGCGAACGCGACGAAGGCCGGTGAGGTGGAGGCAGCGGTCAAGGCCTGCACCGATGCCTTCGGGCGCATCGACGTCCTCCACAATAATGTCGGCATCGCCTCCCTCGGCGGCCCGGTCGAGGTCAGCGAAGCCGAATGGGACCGGGTGATGTCGGTCAACCTCAAGAGCGTGTTCCTCTCCTGCAAGTACACGCTGCCGGTCATGGTGGCGCAGGGCAAGGGGGCGATCGTCAACATCTCTTCGATCGCCGGCATCCGCTACACCGGCGTCTCCTACATCTCCTACAGCACCAGCAAGGGTGCGATCGTGCCCTTCACCCGGGCGATCGCGCTCGAATATGCCAAGCAAGGCATCCGCGCGAATTCGATCCTGCCCGGCCTCATGAACACGCCGATGATCTATGCCGGGCTGCAGGCGGCCTATTCTGCAAAGGCGAACGAGGCCGAGATGGTGCGCGCCCGCGAGGCCCAGTGCCCGATGGGCCGCATGGGCGACGCCTGGGACGTGGCTTACGCTGCACTGTTTCTGGCGTCCGACGAGGCCAAATACGTCACCGGCACCGAGCTCATCGTCGATGGCGGCATCACCGCGAAATATGTGTGAGCGGCAGTCATTGCTTCGGTGGAGGATGGTTGCGGGGACGCGCATTGGCCGAGACCGACACGCGCTGACTGCGCCAATCTGACGACGCCGCTAGCGCTGCGCCTCGCGCCGTCGGGCGACCAGCTGGCGTCGGCTTCACATCATGACGACGACTCCCGACGCCGCGCTATCGCCTTCTTCAATGCGCCTCTTGCAGGTCCGTCACTGCTGCTGCCATGGTTGCTCTCCGGCAACCTGGCTCCAGGTTGGATATCGACAACGCTGATCATGGCAGCGATCGTCAGTAACGTGGTTCCTCCAGCATTCGCGATACCCGCCTACTTCCATTGGAGAACCCGCGGTTACGCCGTTGCTTGGGTTGCTATAGCGGTTGGGCTCATAATCGATGAGCCTGATGTGTTTGATATTTTCGATATTTTTTCTGTATTTTCTGCGCTCTCCTTGAGCCCGGGAACGTTCAGCGTTCAACGCGCCCGCTCGGACCCGCACACGCTAAAGCGGGTCCCATGGCCTGGCGGAGCGCCCGGCACGATCGTTGGCGCAGTCTTCAGGCGGCGCTCGGTTTGACCGAGACGTTCCACAGCTCCGCTCCCGGCCAAACGTCAAGCTGGCGCAACGCTCCGAAATTTCGTACTTTTTCCTGGGCTGAAAGCCTGAATTCCTGGGCATCCTTTCGACTCGGCACCAGGGTGGGAGATGACCATGAAGGGTCGCCTTCTCCACGCGTCGGGATCGCGGTGAGCGTCCCCCATTCCGGACGCTCGTGATCGTCGTCACAGCCCGCCGCGGCAGATAGCCGGCAAATTGACCGCGCAAACACGTAAATCGACTGTGCGGGAGACACCAATGCGACAAGGCAAGCTGATCTTTCGGTCCGGACTCGCGGCGTCGTCGCTGGTCGCGCTCGGCCTCGTCCTGTCGAGCTGCGCCCAGCAGGGCGGCGTCGCGGCCGCGTCGACCGCAGCCGATGACGTCTGCCGGCCGCAGCGTCTCGCACTGGACGACTCCCAGCAGTTCTTCGCCGGCGACATCGTCAAGGGCGCGCTGATCGGCGCCGTAGGCGGCGCGCTGTCCGGTTTCATATTCGGCGGCGGCGGCAGTCAGTCGGTGGCAACTGGCGTCATCGCCGGCACTGCGGCCGGGGCCTTCGCCGGCTATTGGACGTCGCTGCAGAACCAAGGCGGCTCGCACAGCGATTTGATCTCGCGCATGGTCGGCGACATGGACCGCGAGCAGACCGCGCTCGACAAGGCACAGACCTCCTTCAACCAGCTGGTCGACTGCCGCAAGGCGAGCGCGCGCCAAGTCAATGCCGACCTGAAGGCCGACAAGCTGACGCGCGAGCAGGCCGAGGTCCAGATGACGCAGGTGCGCCAGCTGGCCGATCAGGACATCGCACTCGCTAAACGGATCAACGCGCGCATCGACGAACGCACCAGCAACTATGTCTACGCGACCGAGCAGGCAACCGGCGCACCGCTGGCGGCCGCGGCCGCGCCCGCGGCGACGGCGTCGCCCAGCCCACCCTCTGCTGCCCCGCCGCGCCCTGCGGCGACGCAGCAGGCTTCAGCCACCACGGGCGACAATGCGGCAGTTCGGCAGAGCGCCTCGACCTTGGTACAGAAGAAGCAGACCTTCGCGCAGTCGACCGACACCGCTCAGCAGTCGCTGTCGTCCGAGCTTCAGATCGCCGCCTGAGGCCATCTTGAACACCGCGCGGGCGCATGCAGGGACGCGCATCGCGCTCGCGTTGTGTCTGCTTTTCCTGGGCGCCGCCGGCGTGCCGGCGGCCGGTTCCCGGGCGGCGCCGGCCGCTGCGCCCGCGACGCCGCTCGCCAGCGGATCTAAGGAGCCGCCAGCTGCGGCGTTCCTGCGCATCGAAAGCGGCCGCCACAGCGCCTCGATCAACCGACTAGCAGGCGCCCGGGGTGGAAGCCTGCTCGCCAGCGTGTCGGACGACAAGACGGCGCGCCTGTGGGATGCTGCGACCGGCGAGCTCCTCTCGGTGCTGCGCGTGCCGCTGGCCGAGGGGCTCGAGGGCGCGCTCTATTCGGTCGCACTCTCGCCCGACGGCACGCGGCTCCTGGCCGCAGGCTATACCGGCATCGCCTGGGACGGGCGGCCCTCGGTCTACGTGTTCGACGTGGAGGCCGAGCGCATGATCGGCCGACTCGGCCCCCTGCCCGCAATCGTCAACCACATGGCGTATTCGCCCGACGGCAAGCGGTTCGCGCTGTCGCTCGGCAAGGCCGGAGTCAGCCTCCACGAGGCGACCGGCAAGCCGGTCAGCCAGGATCGCGACTTCAAGGACCAGGCGACTTGGGTCGCGTTCGCGCCCGACGGACGCTGGGTCGCCACCGGCCTCGACGGCCTGGTACGGCTCTACGATCCGGACGGTAAGCTGATCGTGCGCCACAAATTCGCGGGCGCCGGGCAGCCATTCTCGGTCGAGTTCGCGCCCAGCGGCGAAATTGTCGCCGTCGGCTTTCTCGACCGGCCGCGTGTCGAGATCTTGTCGCTCCCCGATCTGGAGCCGCGGCTGGCACCGTCGGTTGGCGAGTTCAAGCAGGGCGGATTCAGCACCGTCGCCTTCGTGCCGGCGGGGGCCAGCACCCACCTCGTGGCATCCGGCAGCGTCCGTGGCGCCGACGGTCGTATCGTGATGCGACGCTGGGCCGATGCCGGTCTCGGCCGTCCGGTGGACGAGGCGATTGCCGACGATACGGTGACGCAGATCCTGCCGCTCGAAAGTGGCCGCCTGGCGCTTGCCACCGCCGAGCCGGCGCTGCGCATCGGTCCGCTGCTGGGAGAGCGTCGCGTGCTCGCGGGCAACAATCTCGATCTGCGCAATGTCGTCCGTGGGCGCCTGGCGACCGATCGCCAAGGCACGCGTGTGCTGATCCAGCTCGACAAGGATCAACCGCCAATCCTCCTCGACCTCGCGAACCGCCGGGTCGGTGCTGCCGACGCGAAAGCCGCGGCGGGCGAGTGGATCGGCTGGCGATCCGCCGCCGGAGGCACCGCGGTGACGGAGTGGCGCCTGTCGCGCCAAACCAAGATCGCCGGCAAGCCGATCGGCTTCGATCCCGACGAGCGCGCGCTCAGCGTCGCGGTCGCGAGCGACGGCCAGGTCGTGCTCGGCACCGATTTTCGGCTGCAGCTGTTCGACAAGGCGGGTGTCCAGCGTCACGCGATCGACGTGCCGGGCGCGGCCTGGGGCGTGGTCGTGTCGGGTGACGGCAAGCGCGCCATCGCCGCGCTCGGCGATGGCTCGGTGCGGTTCTACGACATCGCCGGCGGCAAGCTGGTCGAGCGGCTGAGCTTCTTTCTGCACCGCGACCTCGCGCGCTGGGTCTCCTGGCTGCCCGAGGGATTCTTCGACCATTCCGACGAAGGCGGCCGCGAGCTAGTCGGCTACGTGCTCAACCGCAAACGCGCCGAGACGCCCGAATGGGTCAGCTTCGCACAGGTCTATCGCCTGTTCTACGCCCCCGACCTGGTGAAGGACCGGCTATCTGGACGCTCCGGCGCCGACGCGGCGATTGCTGCGCGGCTGAGCGAGATCGGCGACGTGCGCAAGCGCTTCGATGCGGTGACCCCGCCGAGCGCCGAGCTCGAAGCGGTGTGCTTCGAGCGGCTGGGCTCGGATGCCTGTACGCCCGTGGACGCGGGCCAACGCCTGACCCGCGCGGCTGGGTCCGCGGATACACCGGTGTCCGCGGCAACACCCGCACCGGCCGCCGACACAGCCCGCGCCCCCGCAGTGCCGGCCGCCGCCGATTTCCAGTTCAAAGCGACGCCGCAGCTGCGCTTCGACTACGCCCTGCCGGCCGGCATCGAGCAGGTGCTCCTGCGCTACCGCGTCACCGATCGTGGCGGCGGCACCGGTGCGGTCGACTTCTTCCTCAACGATCGCAATGCCGGCCGCCAGCGTGGACGCGGCGCCGCCACTCCCATCGCCAAAGGCGAGGCTGCGCAAATGGAACGCCGCCTGGCGCTCGGGCCCGGCATCAACCGCATCCAGGTGCGCGCCTACGACCAAGCAAACGGCGTCTACGGCGAGAGCCGGCCATTCCTGATCAAGACGGCGTTGCCGACCGACGCTGACAAGCCCTCGCTGTACGTGGTCGCGGCCGGGGTCAACGCATACAAGGGCAACGGCCTGCCGCCGCTCCAACTGGCGCGCGCCGACGCCGAGGGCTTCATTGAGACGGTTCGTGCCGGTGCCGCTCCATTATTCAAGACCGTCCAAGTCGCCGCGCTCTACGACGAGGCGGTGACGCCGCAAGCTCTGTCGGACGCGTTGGCCAAGGTCGCGCGCGACGCGCATGAGCGCGACACGGTTCTGATCTATCTTGCGGGCCACGGCGCGATGGACCAGGGCAGCTATTTCTACGTCACCCAGAACGTTGATCTGCTATCGGACGGCAAGCGCACCGGCCTCGCCAAGGCCAACTCGGTCGAGGAGATCTACGCACGCGCCATGCCGCAATCCTTCACCGGCGCAGTGCTTGTCGAGGCGCTGGGAGCGATCCGCGCGCGCAACGGTTTCATCTTCCTGGATACCTGCCATTCCGGCGGCGTCAATCTGGATGCCGGCGCCAGCAATATCGGCCACGAGACCGGCCGCTACATCCTGACCGCTGCGGCAAACGTCGAGGAAGCGCTCGATCGCTACGACGACACGCATGGCGTGTTCGCCGCCGCCGTCCTCAAGGCGCTGCAAGGCGTCGGCGGCACCGCGGGGACCGACGGCGTCGTCGACAATTTCCGCTTGGGCCATTTCGTTCGCGCCAATGTCGAGATCCTGGCCAAGGAGGTCGCACCGCAGCACCAGCAGAGCGCGCGCTTCAAGATCTCGAGCCAGGACGCGACGCCGTTTCCCATCGTGCGCGCCAAGGTGCCGTGAGGAGGTAGCATACCGATGCAGCATTGCCGCTGTCTTCTGCTTGCCGCTGCCGTGCTGGTCGGCAGCGTGCTCGCAGCGCTGGTGCCTGAGCCGGCGCGTGCTGACTCGCTGGTGGTCGCCGAGGCGCGCGGCGGGGGGCTGAAGCCGGGCCAGACCATCGATGCGGCACAGCCGATCAAGCTCGGGTCGGGGGAGCGCGTCACCTTGATCGCGTCCAATGGTGCCATCATCAAGCTGACCGGCCCGTTCGAGGGCGTGCCCGACATTTCGGGGCGGCGCCTCGCCAGCGTCGCCGAATCACTGGTCCGGCTGGGCAGCCAGAGCACCCAGAGCAGCACCACGCTCGGCACGGTCCGGGCGCCCAACGGCACGCTCCCGCCCGAGCCCTGGCTGATTGATGTCGGCAGCAGCGGTCACCGCTGCGTGCAGCAGGACGCCAGCGTCGTGTTTTGGCGTCCGCCGGCGACCACCGACCAGACTATGCAGCTAAGCCCAAGCGATCGCGCTTGGCAGGGCCAGGCCAAATGGCCAGCCGGCGCCGATCAGCTCCGGATGCCGTCGAGTTTCCAGGCGCAGGACGGTCAGGCCTATATCGTCGCGATCGATAGCGGAGCCAGCACCGTCACTCTTCACGTCATCCCGCTGGCGATGGACAACGATATGATGCGGGCCGCCTGGATGCTCGACCAGGGCTGCATGGGCCAGGCGCAGCTGCTCATCAGCCGCCTGAAATAGGACGGGCAGCGCTGCGGATGATCTGGAGCAAACTCTCGCGGTTCGGCGCCTTCGTAGTGATCGTCGGCTTGGCCACACTCGCCTCGGTGCTGGTGTTCAACGGCCTGCCGCTCTTCGGCTCGTTCGAGCGCTGGGTCGAGAACTACCGCATCGCCACCCTGACGCCGCCGGAGCCGCAGCACCCCGACATCGTCATCATCGGCATTACGGACGATACCCTCGGCCAATTCCTCTACAGTTCGCCCATCGATCGCGGGTTTCTGGCCGACCTGCTGGAGCTCGTCCAGGCGCGCGGCGCCCACGGCGTGCTGCTCGACGTTTTGTTCGACCGGCCGACCGAGCTGGCGAAGGATGCCCGGCTGAAGGCGCTGCTCGAAGCCTATAGGCTGCCGCTCGCGATCAGCTACGGTCGCGAGCCGGAGCGTCTGACTCCGGACGAGGTGGCGTTTCTCGACGATTTCGTGCCCGCAAAGCTGCGTGGCTTCGGCAATCTGGTGACCGACGATCTCTATGATGGCACCGTTCGGGGCATCTATCCGGGCCGCGCGCTCAGCGACGGTATGTTCGTTCCGGGCGTCGCCACGGTGCTGGTGGAAAGGCTCGGCCATCCGGTCGCGCATCGAGCGCGCGCGCTCGCCTATCGCGGCCAGCCATCCTCGACGGTCGAGCCGTTCCTCGAGCTCCCGGCCCATACCGTGCGGTTTCTGCCGCCGGCGTTGCTCGCCGGCAAGATCGTGCTGATCGGCGGCGACTTCAGCCTGATCGATCGCCACCGCTCGCCTTTTGCCACCGCACGCGAGGCCGGTGCCGGCAACTTGCCGGGGATCGTGCTCCACGCCCATGCCGTGGCGCAGCTGCTCGGGAATCGCCAGGCGCCCGAAATCGGCTTCTGGAGCACGGTGCCGATCATCGCCACGGCGGCGGCGATCGGCGTGCTGCTGGGGGCCCTCGACATGGCGGTGGCGCTGCGCATCGCCGCCGCGGTGCTGCTCGTGATCGCGCTGTGGATCGCCGGTTTCACGCTGTTCCGCTACTCCGACGTGCTCGTGCCGGTGGTCGCGCCGAGCGCCGCGCTCGGCCTGGCACTGTGGATGACCGGCACCTATATCGCGCGCCGGGACCTAGCGCAGAAACGCTTCATCCAGCGGGCCTTCTCGCGCTATCTGTCGCCGGCCCTGCTCGACGAGCTGATGAATGATCCCAGAAAGCTGTCGCTCGACGCGGAGCGGCACGAGCTGTCGTTCATCTTCACAGACGTCGCCGGCTTCACCGGGTTCTCCGAGCAGCTCGATCCGAACCAGCTGTCGGCTTTGCTCAACCGCTATCTCGAGGGCGTGTGCGAAATCGTGTTCCGACACGGCGGCATGGTCGACAAGTTTATCGGCGACGCCGTATTCGCGATCTTCAATGCGCCCAAACGGCAGGACGACCACGCCCAGCGTGCGGTTGCCTGCGCGATCGAGATCGATCGGTTCGCCAGCGGTTTCCTGGAGGCCGAGCTCGGGCGCGGCGGACGGTTTGGCCTGACGCGCATCGGCGTCCATACTGGCGTCGCGAGCATCGGTAATTTCGGTTCGGCCGAACGCTTCGAGTACACCGCGCTCGGCGACGCGGTGAACACCGCCTCGCGTCTCGAGGGCCTGAACAAATATTTCGGAACGCGCGTGTGTGTCAGCGGCTCCGCGGCCAGTCGCTGCCTGAATCAACCGTTCCGGCCGCTCGGCAATGTCGTGCTCAAGGGCAAGACTGAGGCGATCGAGGTGTTCGAGCCGCTCGACGCGACCCAGGAGGCTTCACCCTATGTTGCCGAATATCTGCGCGCCTACGCCCTGATGGCGCGCAAGAGCCCCGAGGCCTATCGTGTGCTCGCCGAGCTCGGCCGCACCAATCCCGACGATCGGTGCGTCGCGTTGCATCTCGAACGCATTGCCTCGGGCAGGGGCGGCACCGAGATCGTGATGGACGAGAAGTAACGCGTCTGCCCGACCGGCTCCGGCCGAGGCGTTGTAGCACCCGGGGGGAACGCAAGGAGGCCGCCGAGGCCATCGCGTGCCCTTATCCGAGCGCAGCACGCTCGCGGCCGACCCTAAGCGCGGCGAGATCGCCAGCGTGGTGCAAGTACCCCGGAACGGTACCGCCACGAGCAAAAACGCCGCCTGATCGGTGGCGGCGGTTCACCGCGTGTTCGGGCGTTCGGTGAAAGTGGTTGCGGGGACACGCCTTGGCCGAGAACGACACACGCTAATGGTGGCGATTTAATAACCTCACCAAGGGAGAGGTTTTGGCCGAACTGACACTGGCTGATCTGGCACAATGCGGGCGCGTCTGGGCGTGAAGCCTGTTTCATCGCGATTTGGGCCTGAGCGTGATCGGCGTTGGGGTTGGGAGGATTGGGTGAGTTCGGGGCGATCGCCCCGCGTGTCATGGTCCGGCGGGCTGGAGGCTGCGGGCGAGGCCGCGGAACAATTCGGCTTCGGGGCAGGCCGCGCCGAGGGCGATGCGCACCCGCGTGGCGGTTTCGGTGATGCGTGCGACGATCTTGAGCAGGCGCATTCTCAGTGTGGTGAACTCGGCGGTCGCGAGGGCCTGAGGTTTGGGGATGGCGTCACGCACCGTCAGCATCAGCCATATGCGGCGGTGTGCAGCACCAGGCGCACCTGGTTGGCGAGCGGCGAGCGGCAGCTGGTGCGATCGGAGGCGAGTTGGCTCTTGTGCTGCTTGATCAGGTTCTCGGCCTGGCCGCGCGCGCGGCCACCTATTCCGATTTTGAATCCGGCCTGGAGAGAACCTTCGCCTGGCTGGGCCGCTGCCGACGCCTCGCCAGGGACTTCGAGGCAAACATCGCCAGCGCCTCCGCATGGCTCCTCCTTGCCCATATCCGCCTGCTAACCCGAAAAATCGCCCGACAACGATAGAAATGCTACCATTCAGAGTCAGGTTCTAAGGGTGCCGTCAGGTTGACGACTGGATGGGGTGCCGCGCAGGCTTGGACATTGCGCTGCCCGGCGCGGCGATCATGATGGCCTGCAGCTCACCAACGCCGCGCATCCTGGCGCCGGTTGAGGGTCCAAGAAAGGGGGCCTATGTCCGCGCGAAGCCGTGCAGGAAGGCGTCGATCGCCATGTCGATCCGGTGACGGATCTCGTCGTCGCTCGGTTTATCGCCGAGCATGGCGCGGTGGAGCAGATCGAAGGTGATCATGTCGTGGAAGAGGGTGGCCGATTGATGCGGATCGCTCCGTCGCAAACGCCCCGCTCGCTGCTGTTTCTTGATGAACTGGGCAATGATGCTCCGAGATCTCTCCGGGCCGCTCTCGAACCAGGCGCGCCCGAGCGCAGGAAAGCGCGCCGTTTCGGCGATGATAAGCCGCTGAAACGCCAAGTGCCGGTCCTGAAGCAGGATGCCGAGGAGCGCCACAGCGAGCGTTCTCAGGCCTTCCTGCACGCCGAGGGCGGAGACGTCAGTCGTGACGAAGGACGCAAGGAAATCCTCGCACAGCCCTTTCACGATGGCGACGAAAAGCCCCTCTTTGTTGCGGAAGTGATTGTAGATATTGGTCTTCGAGCCACCGACGGCGCGGACGATCTCGTCCACGCTGACGCGGTCATAGCCGCGCGTGAGGAACAGCTCGGTAGCCGTTGATCGAATCTGTTCGGACTTCTCGTCGCCCCGCCGAGTGCGGCGGATTGCTCGTCGCGGCGCGTCGGGCAGCGGCGTGGCGGTCGTGGCGCTCATGCCGCCGCTCGAAGAAACCGCGCTGCCCTGATCTCATCGGAGGAGATCATCGACACCCGCAAGCGCGAAGCGCAGCGCGGCTTCGTCGACGAGGCGCCTGTCTCGTTCATTTGCTGCTGCGCGCGCACACCGCCAGTGAAGGCGGGTGACGTCGTCATGGTCAGTACCGGCTTGCCCCTAAGCGCTGACCGTCCATAGGGCCGAGAGGCCCAGTCGAGCCCGTTCTTCAGGACGCCGGACATACCATGATTGTACTCGGGCGAGATCACGATCACGCCATCGCTCGTCTCGATGGCCGAACGCAAGGCGCGCACCGGTTCCAGTGCATGTTCACAATCATCGTCCTCATTGTACAGCGGCATCCGATGCAGCGGGAAGATGTTGAGCGCGACTCTTGGCGCAAGCGCGTCCTGAAGCCCGCGAAGCACCGCGGTGTTGTTGGAGGCGCGGCGCAGGCTGCCGGAGAGGCCGAGAAAGCGGAAAGCTTGGGTCATCGGGGGGCTCTTGAAAGGTTGGGATGCAAGCTCATATAATACCATACCGTATGGCATTCAAGCGGGTGGCGTTGACGACAACACCCGGGCCAATGGGTGATGCCTATCCCGGCACGAACAAAGAAAGGACCAGAGAAATGAACAGATTGACGAAAGCATTGGCTGCCGAGTTCATCGGCACCTTTGCCTTGATCTTCATCGGCGCCGGCGCCGTGACGGCGCTCGGCAGTGCGCAGATGACGGCGATCGCGCTCGCGCACGGGCTCACTATCATGGTGTTCGCCAGTGCATTCGGCGACATCCATTCGGCGACATCAGCGGCGGCCACATTAATCCGGCGGTTACCGTCGGCCTCGCCACCGCCGGGAAGTTCCCACGACGGCACGTCGCGCCTTACATTGTCGTGCAAATCGCGGGAGCCACTACGGCGGGCTACTGCCTGCTCGCCATATTCGGTGGGCCGGTGAACCATCTTGGTGCGACGCTGGTGGACACGCACCGCATCACCTATGGCGGCGCCTTCGCGCTCGAGGCGATCGGCACGTTCTTCCTCGTCAACACGGTTCTCCACGCCGCGGTGCGCGGAGCTGCAGGTTGGCTCGCCCCGTTCGCGATCGGCATGACCGTGACGGTGTGCATCCTGATGTTCGGCGCGCTCACCGGCGGCAGCGTCAATCCCGCGCGCACCATTGGCCCGGCGGTCGCGACAGGCATGTACGACGGCATCGCGATCTACCTGGTCGCGCAGCTCGTGGGTGCCGTGATAGCGGGCGGGCTCTATCGCCTCTTCTGGGCGCCGGCATCCGCTTCCGCACAGCTCGAGACCAGCCTGGTGCCGGCCGAGTAGGACCCGCGGACCTGCCAGCATCGTCTTCTGCGGCATTTGCCATGATTGCGCCCCCTCAACCCAACAAAGGAACGAAAAGCCGTGACAACTGAAGCCAAATGCCCGTTTTCGGGTAATTCCTCCAAACCGCTCGCAGGCGGGGGGACCCTAAACCGCGATCGGTGGCCTAACCAGCTGCGCGTCGACCTGCTGAACCAGCACTCGTCCAAATCCGATCCGCTGGACCGGACGTTCAACTACCGTGAGGAATTCAAGAAGCTCGACTACGAGGCGCTGAAGAATGACCTGCGCAAGCTGATGACCGACTCGCAGGACTGGTGGCCCGCCGACTTCGGCCATTACGGTCCGCAATTCATCCGCATGTCCTGGCACGCCGCGGGCACCTATCGCCTCAGCGATGGCCGGGGCGGTGGCGGCCGCGGCCAGCAGCGTTTCGCTCCGCTCAACAGCTGGCCGGACAACGTGAACATCGACAAGTCGCGCCGCCTGCTATGGCCGATCAAACAGAAATACGGGCAGAAGATTTCCTGGGCGGACCTGCTGATCCTCACCGGCACCGTGGCGCTGGAGACGATGGGCTTCCGCACGTTCGGCTTTGCCGCCGGCCGCGAAGACACCTGGGAGCCGGATCAGGACGTCAACTGGGGGTCTGAGACCACCTGGCTGGCGCATCGGACGCTTGAGAACCTCCCCAACCCGCTCGGTGCCACCGAGATGGGCCTGATCTACGTCAATCCGGAAGGTCCGGGCGCCAACGGCGATCCGCTTTCCGCCGCCGCCTTCATCCGCGAAACCTTCGCCCGCATGGCGATGAACGACGAAGAGACCGTCGCGCTCATCGCGGGCGGCCATACCTTCGGCAAGACCCACGGTGCGGCACCCGAATCACACAAGGGGGCGGAGCCTGAAGGCGCAGGGCTAGAGGCGCAGGGCCTTGGCTGGATCAGCAACTACGGCACCGGCAGCGGCAAGGACGCCATCGGCAGCGGCATCGAAGTCACCTGGACGCAGACGCCAACGCAGTGGAGCAACTTCTTCTTCGAGAACCTGTTCAAGTACGAATGGGTGCAGACCCGTAGCCCCGCCGGCGCCATCCAGTGGGTAGCCAAGGACGCAGAGACCGTCATCCCCGACGCGCACGATCCGTCCAAGAAGCACAAGCCGACCATGCTGACGACCGACCTGTCGCTGCGTGTCGACCCGGCCTACGAGAAGATCTCGCGCCGCTTCCTGGAGAACCCGCAGGCTTTCGCCGAGGCGTTCGCCCGCGCCTGGTTCAAGCTGACCCATCGCGATCTCGGCCCGCGCTCGCGCTACATGGGCCCGGAAGTGCCGAAGGAAGAGCTGATCTGGCAGGACGTGCTGCCCGCCGTCGATCATCCGTTGATTGATGCCGCAGACGCCGCCGCACTCAAGGCCAAGGTTCTGGCCTCGGGTCTTAGCCTGTCCGAACTGGTCGGCACCGCCTGGGCCTCGGCCTCCACCTTCCGTGGCGGGGACAAGCGCGGCGGCGCCAACGGTGCCCGCATCCGTCTTGCCCCGCAGAAGGACTGGGAAGCGAACCAGCCGGCGGAGCTGGCCAAGGTGCTCAAGGCTCTGGAAGAGATCCAGACCGCCTTCAACAGCACCGCGACCGGCGGCAAGAAGGTCTCTCTGGCCGACCTGATCGTTCTCGCCGGCAACGCAGGCGTCGAGCAGGCGGCGAAGGCAGCCGGCCACGCGGTGACGGTGCCGTTCACGCCTGGCCGCACGGACGCCTCGCAAGAGCAGACGGACGTTGCGTCCTTCGCGGGACTTGAACCGGCCGCAGACGGCTTCCGCAATTACGAGAAGGCCGGGCTTGCGGCGCCCGCAGAGGCGGTTCTGATCGACAAGGCGCAGCAGCTGACGCTGACCGCGCCTGAGATGACCGTGCTCATCGGTGGCCTGCGCGCGATCAACATCAACGTTGACGGGTCCACCCATGGCGTATTTACGGATCGGCCGAGCGTGCTGACGAATAACTTCTTCGTCAACCTCCTGGATATGAGCATGCAGTGGAAGGCGACCTCTGACGCCAAGACCGTGTTCGAAGGGACCGACCGCAAGACCGGCGCGGTCAAGTGGACCGGGACGCGCGTCGACCTCGTGTTCGGCTCGAACTCGGTACTGCGCGCTTTGGCCGAGGTTTACGCCAGCACGGATGCGAAGGAGAAGTTCGTCAAGGACTTCGTTGACGCCTGGACCAAGGTGACCAACCTGGATCGTTTTGACCTGCAAGGTTAAAATGAAATCAGTTGTGAGATAGCAGAGTTCGTCAAGATACTGCTTGGGAGAAAAGCCCCGTACGGGGCTTTTCTTGTTGAAAATGCCAAATCCCCACTGGCTGGCCGTGGCGATTTGAGACGTGCTGTCTCGCAGTTACATTGGGAAACCGTGGCTAGAGCCTTATTGCCCTAAGTTGGCGCATATCCTGAGTTGACGAAGTAGTTGGCGCATTCCTGGGCGGAAAACTCGTCGAGAAGACTGCCGATGGCGATGGTGACGTCCTCGATCGAGCGGGCGGCCGCCTTGCGCAGGAGGGCCTTGAGCTTGGCGAAGACCTGTTCGATGGGGTTCATGTCTGGGCTGTAGGGCGGCAGGAAGAACAAGTAGGCGCCGGCGGCGCGGATGGCGCGGCGCACCGCAGCGCCCTTGTGGCTGCCGAGATTGTCGATGACCACAATGTCGCCTGGTCGCAGCGTCGGCACCAGAAAGCGGGTGACGTAGGCCAGAAAGCTGCGAGCGTTGATTGGGCCGTCGAACACGCAGGGCGCGGTCACGCCGTCGCACCGCAGGGCAGCCACGAAGGTCAGCGTCTTCCAGTGCCCGTGCGGCACTTTGGCGACCAGGCGCTGCCCCACCGCGCAGCGCCCGTGCGTGCGGGTCATGTTGGTCTTGACCCAGGTCTCGTCGATGAAGATCAGACGGCGGGGATCAAGCTGTCCCTGGTGCTTGCGCCAGCGCACCCGTCGACGGGCCACGTCCGGACGATCCTGTTCGCTGGCGTGCAGGCTTTTTTTTAAAGCTCAGCCCGGCCCGGGTCACGAAATGCCAGACCCCATAGTAGCTTACCTTCACGCCACGCGCGTGCAACTCGCCCAGCAGGGCATTGAGGGTGATGTCCGGCTTCTCGCGCAGCCGAGCCAGCACCCAATCGGCCTCGGCAGCCAAAACGAACGGTCGCTTGCCGCCCATCGGCAGGGCAGCCGGGCTGCCCGTCTCCGCCTTGCGACGCGTCCAGCGGATTGCTGAGGACTCACTGACCTGAAACTGCGCGGCCGCTGCCCGCCGGCTCAGCCCGGACGCAACCGCGGCAACCACCCGTTCGCGAAGGTCCATTGAATACGGAGCTGCCATCCATGCTGGCCTCCCGATCCCAGCCAGCAGCTTGAATCAGACCGCGCCCGCGTCGCGGTCTCACTTCTGAGTCAGCCTCAGGCTACGGTGCTCTAGTAGCGTTACCAGGTTCATCAGGCGCGGCGGACCACGCGAGAACCGTTGATCTGGGTAAGCGTCTTGTAGTCAGCACATGGCGGCGCGGGGCCATTCTGTGATGCAACGCCTAGATGGACGACATCACGGCGACGAGCGATCTCGAAGAGAGCGCTCATATGCCTGCTCGTAGGAGCGCTCGCAATCGGCCGATTGAGGTGATCACGCGGGGCGAACGGCGTCGGTCGGGATACCGGCGGCTCCGGCGAGGTCGACTACAGCGGACGCATCTCCCGTTGTGGCGATGAGGAGGTGCGGACGTCGAGCGCGCTGCTTGTTCGGTGCCAGAAGTGCTCGGCGCTGCGGGCGTGGGGCATGAGCATCGACCAAGCGTCGAGGTCACCGTCGAGCCGTTGTGGAGGTCGCCCACAAGCTTACGACGCTGCTGCACGCGATGTGGCGGGACTGCACTGCGCGACGACGATTACGGTGGCCGCTTGACGACAACTACGATGGCCGGTTGGGTTCGCTGATGCTGTGGTGATCAATCTTCCCCCGCGATCGCGGGGGAAGATTGAATGTCCGGCAAGCGGGTCACTGACCGCCAGGTCAGGCGGTATATGGACTCACGCAAAGACGGGCACGCCCAGGCGGCCGCGGCGGCGCGCGCCGGTTTCAGCGAGCGCACCGGGCGGCGGATTGACGGCACTCCGGTGCTGCCGAGCCAGCTCGACCGGACGCGGCGCTATCGCACCCGCCAGGATCCCTTCGCCGAGGTCTGGCGCGCGGAGCTGGTGCCGATGCTCACCGCGATGCCGAGCCTGCGGGCAACGACGCTGCTCGAAGAGCTACAGCGGCGCCATCCTACACGCTATCCCGACCGCATGCTGCGCTCCTTGCAGCGTCGAGTGGCTCATTGGCGGGCGACCGAGGGCCCGGAACGGGAGCTGATCTTTCGTCAGGAGCATCCACCGGGCCTGCAAGCGCTATCGGATTTCACCGACGGCGGCCGGCTTGGCGTCACTCTCGGCGGGGCGCCGTTTCCCCATTTGCTCTATCATTTCTGGCTCACCTTCAGCGGCTGGCAATACGTCAAGGCGATCTGCGGCGGGGAGAGCTTCACCGCGCTCACCGAAGGCGTTCAGGAGGCGCTCTGGCAGCTCGGCGGGGTGCCGCGCACGCATCGCACCGACCGGCTCTCGGCTGCCTACCGCAACCTCTCCAGCCGCGACGACGAGGCGGCGCGCTATGCCGAGTTCTGTCGCCATTACGGCATGGAGCCGACCCGCAACAACGCCGGCGTCAGCCACGAGAATGGTGCGGTCGAGGCCGCGCACGGCCATCTGAAGACCGGTCTCGACGAAGCACTCGAACTGCGCGGCGCGCGGGATTTTCCCGACCTGGCTGCCTATCAGGCTTTCCTCCAGGAGTTCATCGCCCGCAAGAACGCTCGGCGGCGCGAAGAGGTTGTCGTCGAGCTGGCCGCGCTCCTCCCGCTGCCGCCGCACCGCACCACGGATTTCTCGAGCGCCACCGTCACCGTGACGCGCTCGGGCACGATCGCGGTGCGCAATGTTCTCTACACCGTGCCCTCGCGCCTGGTCGGCTGCCGGGTCAAGGTGCACATTTATGACGATCGCCTGGTCTGCTACCTCGGCACCACGCCGGTGCTGACCGTGGCCCGACGCTACTTCAAGCGCAACGGACCGCGCCAGCGCGTCGTCGATTATCGCCACCTGATCGGTGCGCTGATCAGAAAGCCCCAGGCCTTCCGGCGCTCGGTGTTCCGCGACGAGCTGTTCCCGAGCTCGATCTTTCGCCGCGCCTGGGAGACGCTCGATCAACGGCTCGATCCGCGCAAGGCGTGCCGGGTGTATGTCGGGCTGCTTCACCTCGCCGCCATGCAGGGCTGCGAGGCGGTGCTCGCCGCTCACCTCGCCGCCGTGCTCGACGCCGGCGGGACACCCGATCTCGAAGTGGCGCGCGCCGCCGTGGTCCCGCCGGTCCGCGCCGCCGCACCCACGGTGATGGTCCCGCCGCCCGATCTCGCCGTCTACGACGAGCTGCTGCGGCTGCCGGTCCTGGGAGATGCCGCATGAGCGACGTCGACGCCGCCAAACTGCCGGTGATGCTGAACGCGCTGCGCCTGCCGACGATCGGCCGCATCTGGCAGGAGTTCGGCGCCCGTGCCGATCGCGAAGGCTGGGGCAGCGCCCGCTTCCTCGCCGCGATGTGCAAGTACCCCGGAACGGTACCGCCACGAGCAAAAACGCCGCCTGATCGGTGGCGGCGGTTCACCGCGTGTTCGGGCGTTCGGTGAAAGTGGTTGCGGGGACACGCAACTGCATTGCCTTGTTCCTGTCCGCTGCTAGCGGAACCCTGGCATAGCGGCATCTATGAGCACGCTGGCCTTCAGGGCTGGAGCCAATCTTGATCGGGGCGAGCGAGTTACCGTGTGTTGGTGTGCCGTATCGAGTGTGAGGCATGTTGATGCGCGATAGAAGCTTCCATGGTCCTCAACGACTAACGCAAGTTCCGCGGATTCGGCACGACTCAGGCATTGTAGGGATTGTCTCATCGATAAGCACCCTCATCAGCCGTCCTCCGAAGGGCGCTCCAAATAGGAGGCGGAATTTGAGGAAGCTGTGCGCCAACTCCTCAAGACGCGAACAATGCATAGACCTGGAACAAACTGCAGAAACGCAAGGACAACTCGACTCGCAAGCCGAGTAGTATATGAAAACTCTAGAACTCAGAGGAGCCTGACGGGGAGAAAGTGGTGTCTCGGTATGAAAGCCACGCATAGATTGGCCGTGCCCGCCGATGCGAAGCAGCTATTCGAGCTGCGACGAAAATCCATCGCAGCCCTCACGCCAAAAGGGATGTCCGTTTCGCAAGCCGAAATCTGGGCAGCGACTCTCACTCTCTTCGGGATGGAGCAAAAGCTTCGTGAAATGGAAATATGGGTCGTCGAGCTAAATGATACGGTCGTGGGATGGGGTGCAATTCGTGGCGACCGGTTGGAGGGACTGTATACCGACCCGGAATTCGCTGGCCGAGGCGTCGCGACAGAACTGCTGGGCAGGCTCGAAGCGCTGATGCGAGAGCGGGGCGTTCCGACAATACGCGCTGACGCAAGTTCGAACGCCGAGGAATTCTATCTTCGACGTGGCTATGAACCGGTCGGCCTTCGCCAACCCGAAGAGACGCGAGCGATCATAAAACGGCTGACCTAGAACGGTCTTTCTGATCTGTAAGTCAGGGGGATTTGAACCGCCGATCACGCTCTGCGGCCGCGTAGCCTCATTGGAGCCAGGCGCTTCGGACGCTGCTTGCCCGAGCGCGAAGCCGCCGGGGAGATTTGAACGCCGGCAGCCATCAACAACATCCGCGCCGCCTCCCGCGCGGCGCTCGCGACCTTCGGATCGCCGCGTACCAGTGCCGCGGCGATGGCGCCTTCGACCAGGAGGTGCAGCTGCATGGCCAGCCCGTCGGGGTCGGCGACTCCGAGCTTCGTCAGGAGTTCGCGAAACCACAAGCGTCGCTCCTCCTTGAACGCGATGGCGACTTTGTTGGTCTCGTGCCCGGGTTCGCCGAGTTCGGCGACCGAGTTCACGAAGGGACAGCCGCGAAACTCCTTGCTCTGGAACAGCCGTTCAAGCCGGTCGAAGTCGCCCAGGATCTGCTCGGCTGCTGGCGCATCGGATGGCGGCTTCCGCCAGAACCGGCGCCGGAGATAGGCCAGCACCAGGGCGTCCTTGGAGGGGAAGTGATTGTAAAGCGTGCGCTTGCTGATGCCGATCGCGGCGGCGATGGTGTCGACGCCGACCGCGCGGATCCCCTGACGGTAGAACAGCCGGTCGGCCGTCGCCAGAATTCGCTCTTGCATTGCGAGCTTGCGCGGAGATGCCTGGGTCATTGCACAGGTCGGTGTAATTTCCCTTGACCGGCGGTAGACGCTATCCCAGATTAATTACACAGATCGGTGTAATCAAGCGCCGTCGAGAGAGCCCCGAACGCGAATGCGGCGGGCGACGGCTCGGCCTGGAGTGATCGCATGTCGCAGACGATTTTGTCCTCGCCCGCCCGCTCCCTGTCCCGCGCCACCATGCTACTCGTCGTCACCGGTGCGATCCTGTCGATCAGCACCGGCTTGCGCCAGAGCTTCGGCTTGTTTCTGCCGCCGCTCCTGAGCCTGGGCGTCTCGGCTTCGGCCTTCAGTTTCGCCATCGCGCTGCAGAGCATCGTCTGGGGCCTAAGCCAGCCGCTCATCGGCATGCTCGCCGATCGATACGGCACGAGGCCGGTGCTGATGGGCTCGGCTCTCATTTATGGCGTGGGATTGCTGGTCATGTCGCTCAGCGCCAACCCGCTCACCCTCGATCTGGGCGGCGGCCTCCTCGCTGGGCTCGGTGTCGCCGGCACCGGGCTCGGCGTGGTCATGGGGGCGGTCTCGCGCTCGGTCGAGCCCAGCCGCCGCAGCCAGGCGGTCGGCGCTGTCGCCGCCGTCGGCTCGCTCGGCACCTTTCTCCTGGCGCCCTTGGGACAATGGCTGATCGCCGATTTCGGCTGGCAGGCTGCGCTTGTCGTATCAGCAGGCATCGCTGGCGCGATGGCGGTGTTGGGCCTCGCCATCGGACCGGACCAGCGGCCGGAGACGACCGCCGCCTCGCGGGTCGAGGACGAGCAGGATCTCGGCACCGTGCTCCGCGCCGCGGCACGGCATCCCGGTTATTTGGCCATGACGGCGGCGTTTTTCGCCTGCGGCTTCCAGCTCATGTTCATCACCGTGCATCTGCCGTCCTACTTGGCGCTCTGTGGCATATCGCCGGGAGTGGGTGCCAGCGCGCTCGGCGTGATCGGGCTCTGCAACGCCGTCGGCTCCTACGTGGTCGGCCAGCTCGGCGCCCGCTACAGCCAGAAGCGGCTGCTGGCCCTCATCTATCTCTTCCGCACGCTGGCGATCATCGTCTTCCTGGCTCTGCCCATTAGTCCGGCTTCGACGCTGATCTTCGCCGGCGTCATGGGGTTCCTCTGGCTCAGCGTCTCGCCCCTGGTCAGCGGGCTGGTCGACAAGGTATTCGGCTTGAAGCATTTCGGCACGCTCTATGGCTTCGTCTTCCTCAGCCATCAGGTCGGCTCGTTCTGCGGCGTGCTCTTGGGCGGGATCACCTTCGATTTGAGCGGCTCCTATGGCTGGGCCTGGGTGTGGCTGATCGCCATCGGGATTCTTGCCTTTCTCCTGCAATGGCCGATGGACGATCGTCCGCCTTCCGAGCGGGCGCGCGATGATCGGATGCGCCTTCGCCCCGCAGTGGAGTCGGTCCGCTAGTGTGATGATTCCGAAGTTCGTTGTCGAACTTCGGAATCTGAATCACACTAGATTCAATAGATTAGTGGCCCGCTTATCCCTGAAATTCGCCGACGAATTTCAGGGGCGGGACACTAGGGATCGGCACGCCGTCGTCGCGGCGATCACGGGATTTTCACGACCGGGGCGGTTTTCGACTCAGATAAGGTCCCCGGCATGGGGATTTCGCGGCGTGAGCTGCTGGTGGCAGGTTTGTCTGTCCTATCCGGGCGGAGCCCGGCGCGGGCGGACAGCGGCACGCCAATTCCCGGCCGCTCGGCCATGGACGTTCTCATCGACCCGGCGACCGGCCAGATTATGCCAACCCCACCGGGCGCCCCGGGAAGCGTCCCGGTCGAGCATCTAAAGCAGCTCTTGCTGAACGCCACCACCGAAGGGCTCCCGGTCGAGCGTCGGGCCGACGGCACCGAGATCATGAATCTGCAAGGCCGCTTCCAGCATGCCGCGGTCATCCAGATGAATGGCGACGGAACCGTGACCGTCACCTGCGACCTCCATGGCGAGCACCGCTTGTCGCTGGCCGCGGTCAACTCTCTGCGCGCCTGGGCTCTGCCATCCCAACAATAAGACCGACCTTGGTCCGATCGCTGGCTCTCCTGCTTGCCGTCTCGGCGCTTGCGTCCTGGTGGGTGGCGCCGCTGGACGCCGCCCAGATCACCATCGCCAACAACGATCCGGCCGGCATCGGCTTCAACGACCCGACGCCGGTGGCGCCGGTCGGCGGCAATTCCGGCACGACCAAGGGCCAGCAGCGCCTCAACGTCTTCCAGCAGGCCGCCAATAGCTGGGGGGCCGTCGTCGCCAGCACAGTTCCGATCATCGTTCAGGCGCAGTTTGCGGCGCTCACCTGCAGTGTCACCAGCGCCCGCCTCGGCCAGGCAGGGCCGACCTTCATCGTGCGCAATTTCGCCAATGCGCCGTTGCCGAGCACCTGGTATCCAATTGCTCTCGCCAACGCGCTCGCCGGCACCGACCTCGCCAACAGCCAGCCGGCGATCAGCGCCACCTTCAGCCTATCCATCGACCAGGGCTGTCTCTCCGGCGTCTCCGGCTTCTACTACGGGCTCGACGACGCGCCTGCATCGGGCACGCTCGATCTCCTGCCGGTGGTTCAGCACGAGCTCGCCCACGGCCTCGGATTTACCACCTTCACCAATGGCGCAACCGGGGCCTTCGCCCAGGGGACGCCCAGCGTTTACGACTATTTCGTCTACGACAACGCCGCCGGCAAGACCTGGGCCGAGATGGGCAGCGATGGCGAACGGGCGGCGTCCGCGCTCCGCGATGGCCAGCTCGCCTGGTCGGGCCCGCAAGCGACCGCCGCGGCCGCAACCCGGCAGCGGGCCGGGCTCGATGGCGGCGGACGCATTCTCCTTTATGCGCCCAGCGCCTTGGCGCCGGGATCCTCGATCGTGCACTGGGACAGGCGCGCCAATCCGGCCTTGCTCATGGGCCCGTTCCTCTCGGCCGGGCTCAGCGGGCTCGACCTGACGGCGAACCAGCTCGCCGATATCGGTTGGTCGATCGCGGCGCCGCTGGCGACGATCCTTCCGCAAAGCGGCTGGTGGTGGAATCCGGCCGAGGGCGGCCGCGGTTTCAGCCTGGAGCTGAGCGGCAGCAACGTGTTCATGTCGACCTATCTCTATGCGGCCGATGGCAGCCCGCTCTGGTATGTGGCGCTGGCGCCGCGGCAAGCCGCCGTCAGCTTCCAAGGCTCGCTCCAGCAATATGCCAATGGCCAGACCCTGACCGGGGCCTATCAGGCGCCGGCGCTCCTCGGCACCATCGGCTCCGCCACGCTCAGCCTCGACAGCGCCGGCAGCGGCCGGCTGGTTTGGCCGGGCGGCACCACGCCGATCCAGCGTTTCGATTTCGTGACCGGCGGCGCTGCCAGCGGGCCGGCCGCCGGCATGCCGCAGACGGGATGGTGGTGGAACCCGGCGGAGGGCGGCAGGGGGTTCTTCATCGAGGTGCAGAACACCACGATGCTGATCTCGGGATACATGTATGACAGTCGCGGCCAGGCGGTGTGGTACACGAGCCAAGGCCCGATGACCTCGCCGACGCTCTATCAAGGGCCCCTGCAGCAATACCAAGGCGGGCAGACGCTGACCGGTGCCTACGCCGCGCCCAATCTCGCCGAGAGCCTGGGGACGGTCTCCCTTCAGTTCTCGAGCCAGTCTCAGGCGACCCTGACGCTGCCCAACGGCACGCAGATTCCGCTGACGCGTTACGTGTTTTAGCTTCGCTACCGCCCGCACCAGACCGGCGCGCGCTTGCCGATAAAGGCATCGATGCCTTCGCTGGCATCGGCGGCCAGCATGTTGCGGGTCATGACCTCGCTCGCATAGGCGTAGGCGTCTTCCAAGCCCATCTCTCGCTGGCGATAGAACGCCTCCTTGCCGATCTTGAGCACGAGCGGCGATTTGGCCGCGATCTGGCGGGCGAGCGTCGCGGTCGCGCTCTCGAGCTCCGCCGGCGGGACCACACGGTTGACGAGGCCGAGGGCCTTGGCCGCGTCCGCATCGATGAGCTCGCCCGTGAGCAGCATCTCCATCGCCGCTTTGCGGCCGACGGCGCGGCTCAAGGCCACCATCGGCGTCGAGCAGAACAACCCGATATTGACCCCCGGTGTGGCGAAGCGCGCGCCTTGCGAAGCGACCGCGAGGTCCGCCGTGGCGACGAGCTGGCAGCCGGCGGCGGTGGCCACCCCATGCACGCGGGCGATCACCGGCTTCGGCAGCAGGGTGATGGTCAGCATCAGCCGCGAGCATTGCTGGAAGACCGATCTGTAGAACGGCTCTTCCGGTCTGGCCTTGAGCTCGCGCAGATCGTGACCGGCGGAGAAGGCAGGGCCGGCGCCCGCCAGCACCACCACGCGGATCGAAGCATCGCCCGCCGCCCGGTCGAGCTCGGCCTGGAGGCTCGCCATCATCGCCGTCGACAAGGGATTACGCTGCGCCGGGCGGTTGAGGGTGAGGGTCAAGATCCCGGCATCGATCTCCCGGAGCACCAGGGGCTCGTCCGCCTGCGGCTGCTTCTGTGCGGTCATCGGCTCCACTCTCGGGCGCGGGGGAATCCCCTTTCTTATGGGTTGGGGGGCCCCTATCGTCAAGCCGCCGGAGCGGGGCGCGGCCCAAGCGGAACGGGTGATACCGATGGCGTGGATCTATCTGACGATCGCCGGGCTGTTCGAGATCGCCTGGGCCATCGGCCTCAAATTCACCGATGGCTGGACCAAGGTGTGGCCGAGCGTGGCCACCATCCTCGCCATGCTGGGCAGCGTCGCTTTTCTGGGGCCGGCGGCGAAGGTGCTGCCGATCGGCACGGCCTATGCGGTGTGGACCGGCATCGGCGCCACCGGCGTGGCCATCCTTGGCATGCTCTGGTTCGGGGAGTCGCGGGCGCCGCTGCGCCTCCTCTGCATCGCCGCCATCGTTGCCGGCATCGTCGGCCTCAAGCTGGCCGAGTCCGGCACATGAACCGGGCCAAGTTGAAGAGCGCCATCAGCATTGCTGCATTCGACGAGCTCATACGCCGCGAGCTGCCCTTTGCGGCGGAGTCCGGAATCAAGGTCGAGAAGCTCGAGGCTGGGGCGGCCAGGGTGAGGCTGCCGGTGCATGGAAGGCTGCTCAGGCCCGGAGGCACCATCAGCGGGCCGGCGATGATGGGGCTGGCGGACTTCACCATGTATGCGGTGGTGATGAGCCGGCTCGGACCGGCCAAGCACGTGGTCACCACCAATCTCAATGCGAATTTCCTGCGCCGGCCGGCGCCGGTGGATCTCATTGCCGAAGGCCGGCTCATCAAGCTCGGCAAGCGCTTGGCCTATGGCGAGGTGACGCTCTACTCCGAGGGCGACGACGAGCCGGTCTGCCACGTCACCTCGACCTATTCGATCCCGCCGCAGGACGGCTCGACGGGCGCAAGTTAATCCCCAGCCCTTGGTCGTCGCTCGGGAATGCACATACCCCCGCAGCGGGAATTATTTCCAATACTGCAAATTCAAGTTGCTCCAATTCCCGCATTTGGCTTAGATACCCGAGAATATCTATCTAAGCGTGCTGGGGGGCACCATGGGGAAACGGATTGTCGCAACGCGCGGCGCTTGGCGTCGGGCGCTGCTTTGCTCCTGTTTCGGCGCCGCGATCGCGCTCGTGGGCTGCAGGATGCCGGAGCAATTCGAAGTCACCAAAGGCTTGGATCCTTGGAACGAGGACAAGGATGTCCGCTTCCGCACGACCTATTACTTCCGCGTGTTCGATGTCTGCGAGCTCGTCGATCGAAATTCCTCGATCGACCCGGGACAGAACGCGATCTTTCCGGTCAAGACCAACCAGCAGCTGCAGCTGCTTAAGGACTCGATCTATCGCTTCCGAATGACCGGGCAAGCCTCCTCGCTGTTCAACCGCGTGCATTTCGAGTCGGGCACGCTGAAGGCAGCGGAAATCGATCCGTTTGGGGCAACGATCGCCCAAGACGACAGGAACGGGCAGCTCTATTTCAAGTCCCGCGACCAGGTCGAAGAAGAGGCGCGAGAGACGGCTCAACTCAAGCGGCTGAAGGAGCTTCGCACGCTGTTGGGAGAGGTTAAGGACGGAGACAAAGATCCAATCTATCCGGATCTTCTCGGACTCGTGCGGGGTCAAATTCGGGAAATCGGCGGCGGACCGCAACCTCCCGCCGCCGTTGGGACCAGCAACGAGATCGCTACGCTCGCTGCAGATGCGTTTCAGGCCGGGCTAGGAGCAGTCACAGACTACGAGACCCTCAGGGCGCCAACTCTCGCGGATTTCACCCCGGATCCGAAGGAACCGACGCCAAGAGCTTCGAGTGCCATACGGGGAGATCGGGGCAATCTGCCGACAAAGGCTGACGGAACGACGCTTGGCTTGCGCAACGCGCTAGACACCGTTGGTCCAGCGGTAAGCGATGCTGCCATGGCGCTTCGCCTAGCCGGTTTTGCAGCCGACAAGGCCCAAAGCCAGCTCACCGAAGCAAAGACCAAGCTCGCCAAAGCCAAAGAAGAGGCGGCAAAGGGGCAGGCCGCATTGGCCAACGTGCAGCAGAATACGGCAACTCTTTCAGCCACCGAGAAGACGGTTCAAGACTCGCTCACCTCCTTCAACGCCGATAAGGCGAAGGCGGATCAGGATGCGGCCACCACGGCGGCGGATGTCGCGACGGCCACGGCGGCCCTCGCCAGCGCCCAAATGGAGCGTGATATCGCCAATGGCGCACTGGTGGCCGCGCTTGCGGCCGCGCCACAAGTTGCCAACGATATCTCGATCGCCCGGCAACGCCTCGCGACCGCCGAGGAGAAGCTGAAAGCGGCAAAGAGCGCCCTCGATGCGACGACGGCGAAACAGAAGGGCGCACTGGCGAAGCAGCAATCTGCCATGGACAATAAAGCCACCGCCACCAAAACGCTCGCGGCCGCGAACGCCAATTCGGGCAAGGCGGCGGCCTCGGTCGCGGCCCTGGTGGCGGTGCAAACTCCGTTGGACAACGCAGTTCTCGCGGCTGATGCGGACGTCAAGAATTGGCAAGGCCGCATCGACGGCACAGTGGCGGCACCAGGCATCGTACGTCTGCAAGGGCAGATCACCGTTGCGGAACGCGAGGCACGGGCAATGCGAGATAAAATCGTTCAGATGACCAAGGCCACACTGGATCGTGGCGCCGTCAGCGCCCTCGTCGACACGGCGACCGCGTCCTCCGAGGACTGCCCGCGAGGCAGCACCAAGAAGCGTGGATTCCAGGTTCTCGGTCCGGAAGGTGTGCGGACCTTCAACCAAGACGAACGTCTGGTGATGGCGATGTCGAGCGATGCCAAGCCGCTGATCAGCGTGCTCAAGGATCTATCGAGCCGAGTCTTGGATCAGAAGGCGAACGCCTCCGACCAGCTCCTGCCGATCGCGACCGAGCGATTGCATATCTCGGAGGCGCAGCGTGCGTTGGACGCGGCGAAGCCGAAGTTCCCGGATGACGTAGCCCCGGCGGTGCAGAAGGTGATCGAGGCATTCCTCGGTCAAACGGGAGTCAAGAAATGAGGAATTCGCTCGATCGGTTAGTAGCGGTCGCGTCGGCTTGCGTGCTTCTCGGCGTATCCAGCTGCGCCTCGATCGATGGTATCTCCGGCTCAGCAGCGATGCGGGTCGAGGTCGAGGTCTATAAAGGGCCGCTGTCGAAAGATCCTGAGGTTCAGTGGGGTGAGCTTGTGGGCACGCTGAACGAAGCCAACAGCTCGATCGAGACCCTTCGCAAGTACCTTTCGCTCTCGCTCGGCAAAGGGCGCCGATACGACGCCAGTTATGCATTCCACCTGCAAGAGATCATTAAAGATTTGACTGCGGTGGAGGATCTACTCGATGGCGTGCGCATAGCCGCCAACGCTTGGCATCTGCGCTATTATGGTACGACACCGGGGTCGTTTGGACTCAGCAAGGACTTTGTGAAGGAGATAACTACATCAGGGGAGAGCCAGCTTCGCGATAAGATTTCAAACAAAATTCATGGGCTATTAGAATATGTGGATGGGTACGGTCTTTGCAGTGCGCGTCCACAAGATCCGGTCAATTCAAGCGACCTCGTTGGATGGCTGCGCATGCGGTACGCACTCGACCGATGCGTCGAAGATGAACTGCTGCAATTAGCTGCGGCTAAGAGGGAAAATTCGCCGCAATCGACGGCTGCCCAACAAGGAACTCCGGTGCTGTCGCCAGAGAACAAATTGGCGCTCCTTTATCAACTAAGGGACGAGTATGTGTCGTTGGTTGAAAAGCTGCGCTATTTGGAATCATACTCCAATTTGCCGGCCGTGGAACCGAGAGACACGGCGAACTTACCGAAGATTCAGACAGCATTGACTGCAATCTTGGCCGAGGCGGCGACCGCGGCCCAGCAGTTCCGCAACAAGGCTCTCGTATGGGCGCAATCCCACGTGCCGTTCCCATTGGATACGCAAGAAGGCCGCTCGGTGCCGATTACCGCGTCAACGATGTTGAGCACCTACGCGGACAAGATCGGTCCCCGGGCAGATACGCTGCTAAGGCAAGTTAAAGGCGTTGATCGCCGAGAGTTGCCACTGACCGTGGCTCTTCGCGAGACCACGCCTCCCGCATTCCTGAAGCAGTACATCTGGAATGATGCGGCGCCCGACATACGGCAATACTTTGGCAGCAGTGGAGGCGACGGTATTGGCTCCGTTCGTGATCGCGTGCGCGTCATCGAAAAGCTTTTTACCGATGAGAATTGGAACAACATCAACACGGTCCACGCGAGCGGGCAGGGGACAGTGCGGATGGCGCTCATCAAGGACGACATCGGCAACTGGAATCTGAAGTCGTTCGATCAAGACCCCTCGGATCTGTTGGACGCCTATAAGAATGTCGGGCTCGCGGCGCTCAAGGCGGCCGCCGACGTCGCCAAGAACATCGCGTCCAGCGGCGGCGCGGGAGCTCTGCAATCGGCCGCCGGGCTTGCCAATCAGCTCACCTTCGGAAGCGCCCAGGTCACCAGTCCGACATTGGGGAGCCGCAATATCGATCAGCTTCACGCCGATACAGCCGCTCGCCTGACGCAGCTCAAGGACCAGACCGCGACGAAAGTCGACGACCTAAACAAAAAGATCGCCGACCTAGAGCCGAAGGTCAGGGACGCCAAAGCAGCCACGGATGCGGCGAAGACCGACCTCGATACGGCACAGAAGGCCCAAGACGACGCCGATACTTTGTCCACTCAGGCGCAGGACAAGACCCGCGCCCATGATGCCCTGGAGGCGAAAACGACGCCCCCGGCTGGGCAAACTCGCTCTGATGACGTGCAAAAAACCTGGATTCGCTGACGAAGGACGCGACGACCGCAAATGAAGATGCTGGGAAGCGGCGTGAGGCGGCCAAACCCCTTGCGGCGAACAAAGCCAAGTACGATCAGGCGCAGAACAATTACAAAGATCTAAATGAGCAGCTTACAGCGCTGAAGAAGCAACGCGAGACCCTGGCGGATGACACAATGAAACAGGCCTCCGCAATCATCGAAACTCATCGTGTGATCATGGATGCGTTGGAAGGGGCGGTGGTCAAGGACAAGACCAAGGCCGGTCCAACGGCGGGCGGGATCACCAACGCTGTCGGCGCGAGCGGGGTGAAGCCGCCGGGATATTGACGCGGCGCGGGCGTGGGGGAGGTCGAAGCGCGGACCGGTCGCCGATCTCCGGTATCATAATACCGTACTAGAAAACCCCGGAATTACCGGCCTTTCTGGTTGACATCCGCCGTTCATCTGCCATTATCCCGGCCCTTCGAAGAGGGGCGGCCGCGCCGGCTTTTCCCCTCGAGCGTATTCCCCATGAGGACCACAATGAAGACCTACTCCGCCAAGCCGGCCGAGGTCCAAAAGAAGTGGGTGTTGGTCGACGCCGAGGGCGTCGTGCTGGGCCGTCTGGCTTCCGTGCTCGCCAGCCGGCTGCGCGGCAAGCATCTGCCCACCTTCACCCCGCATGTCGATTGCGGCGACAACATCATCGTCATCAATGCCGAGAAGGTGAAGCTCACCGGCAAGAAGCTCGCCGACAAGGTATTCCATTGGCACACCGGCCATCCCGGCGGCGTCAAGGAGCGCACCATGGCGCAGCGGCTGGGCGGACGGTTCCCCGAGCGCGTCGTCATCAAGGCGGTGGAGCGGATGATCACCCGGGGACCTTTGGGTCGCAAGCAGATGGGCAATCTCAAGGTCTATGCCGGGCCGGAGCATCCGCACGAGGCGCAGAAGCCGGAGGTGCTCGACGTGGCGGGCATGAATCCGAAGAACAAGAGGAGCATCTGAGATGGCGGAGCTGAAGGAAGCGCTCAGGAGCCTCAAGGCCGAGGAGGCGGTCGTTGCCGCTCAGGAGACGCAGCCGAAGATCGACGCCCAGGGCCGTGCCTACTCCACCGGCCGGCGCAAGAACGCCGTGGCGCGGGTCTGGATCAAGCCCGGCATCGGCCGTTTCACCGTCAATGGCCGCGAGAGCGAGGTGTATTTCGCCCGGCCGGTTCTGCGCATGCTGCTGAGCCAGCCCTTCGAGTCGGCCAACCGCAAGAACCAGTTCGACGTTTGGTGCACCGTCGTCGGCGGCGGTCTCTCGGGCCAAGCCGGCGCCGTCCGCCACGGCATCAGCCGGGCACTCAGCCTGTACGAACCGTCGCTCCGGGCGGTTTTGAAGCGCGGCGGCTTTCTCACCCGCGACAGCCGCGTGGTCGAGCGCAAGAAATACGGCAAGGCCAAAGCCCGCCGCAGCTTCCAGTTCTCCAAGCGCTAACCATACATCTTCATATTTGTCCGTATTACCAAGGGGTTGGTCAATTGGCCAACCCCTTTTCGATTTTCGGATCATTTTCACAAAATTGTTGCGGCCGCAGCCGCCAGTTGCCGCGTCTTACGAATGTCTTCGTAAGCGGGAGCGGCGCGTGGACATTTGCATGAACGTTCTTTTATTCTGCGAGGGGTCACCTAAGAACTAAAAGACGTTTCGTGGGAGGGAGTTCATGACGGTCGCGCCTCAGGCACAGGTTCGCGCGCTTGCGTCCGATACGACGCGGTGGGGTCAGCTGATTATCGGCATCACCTGCATGGTGATGATCGCGAATCTGCAATATGGCTGGACACTCTTCGTCACTCCGATCGATCAGAAGTACCACTGGGGTCGGGCCGCGATCCAAGTCGCCTTCACCATCTTCGTCGTCACAGAAACCTGGCTGGTGCCGCTCGAGGGCTACCTCATCGATCGGTTCGGTCCGAAGGTGATGGTCTCCGGTTCCGGTGTCCTGGTCGCGATCGCGTGGATGATCAACGCCTATGCCGACTCGCTGACTCTGCTCTATCTCGGCGCGGCCATCGGTGGCGTCGGTGCGGGCGTCGTCTACGGCGCTTCGGTGGGCAACGCGCTGAAATGGTTCCCGGACCGCCGCGGTCTCGCCGCTGGTCTAACCGCGGCCGGCTTCGGTGCGGGTTCGGCGCTGACGGTCGTGCCGATTGCGAACATGATCGGATCGAGCGGCTACGAAGCGGCATTCTGGTGGTTCGGTATCGGCCAGGGCCTCATCGTCGTTGTCGTGGCGCTGCTCATGCGCGCGCCCGAGCGGGGCGAAGTCCCAGCGCCGACGGCGCCGGCGGTGCAGCAGACAAGGCGGGATTACGGACCGGCAGAGGTGCTGAAGACGGTGCCGTTCTGGGTCATGTATGTGATGTTCGTCATGGTCGGAACCGGCGGACTGATGGCGATCGCTCAGCTCGCGCCGATGGCCAGGGATTTCAAGGTCGACGCCATTCCCGTGGCGATCCTCGGCCTGACGCTGCCGGCCTTGCAGTTTGCTCTTTCGATCGATCGCATATTGAACGGCATCTGCCGGCCGTTCTTCGGCTGGGTGTCCGACCATATTGGGCGTGAGAACACGATGTTCATCGCCTTCCTGATCGAAGGCATCGGCATCTACGCGCTCATACAGTTCGCAGCCGATCCGTTGGCTTTCGTGCTTCTGTCGGGGCTGGTGTTCTTTGCTTGGGGCGAGATCTATTCCTTGTTCCCGGCGACCTGCACCGACCTCTATGGCCGCACCTATGCCACCACCAATTACGGGATGCTCTATACAGCGAAGGGGACGGCGGCGCTCCTGGTGCCGCTGGGGAATGTGCTGACCACGGCGACCGGAAGCTGGACGGCGGTGTTCATCATCGCCGCGATCCTCAATATCGTCGCCGCGATCATGGCTCTGGTCGTGCTGAAGCCGATGCGGCAACGGGCGATGGCGAAAGGATGACCGGCCACGGTGGCGGGGCCCTCTGCACGCGATGATCCCGCCTCTTGCATCGGCGGTTCGCCGAGCTGCGGTCAAGAGATGCCGCCGCCCCGAATATAGATCGTCGTCTTAGGCCAGTTGCGAATTTAGGGGCCGCCGCGCTCGTCGCCGATCACGCCGGTGGGGCACCCGGCGCCGCGGCATGACCGCGAACAAGCAGGGTGACCGTCATGGGCGGCACTGCGCCACCACTCGTTTGTCCCGCCGTCTGGCCGAGCTTGTGTGGCCACTCGTATCTGGTATACAAAATACCTACTGCGGGCCCTAATAACAAACCTGGTCGCGCGTGGCCCGCCCGGAGGAAGGCATAACCACCATGGCTGCGGTGAGATTGGCCATCGATCCGATCGAGGCCGAACCCAGCTTTGGCGACCGCGCTTATGCGGCGCTCAAGCGCGCGATCACGAGCGTGGATATCTATGCGACCCGCGACGAGATCCGGTTGGACGAGCGCCAACTCTCGCACAGCCTCGGGATCAGCCGCACGCCGATCCGCGAAGCGCTGAATCGGCTGGAGCAGGAAGGTTTCATCCGCTCAGTGCCGCGCCGCGGCATGTTCATCGTCCGTAAGACCAAGCCCGAGATCCTCGATATCATCCACGTGTGGGCCGCGCTCGAGAGCATGGCGGCGCGTTTGATCACCCTGCACGCGACGGACGAGGAGATCGCAAGTCTGCGCCGGCTGTTCACCAATTTCGAGGACCAAGAGCCGCGCCTCCACATCGACGAGTACTCCGAGGCCAATATCCGCTTCCATCAGGCCATCGTTAACCTCAGCAAGAACAAGGTTCTGATCGACACGATGGAGAACCTGTTCGTGCACATGCGCTCGATCCGACGGCGGACGATTTCGGAAGACGACCGAGTGACGCGCTCGATCATCGATCATATGAACATCATCGAAGCACTGGAGAAGCGCCAGACGGAGCGCGCGGAGCAACTGGTGCGCCGGCATAGCCTCGACCTTGCCACGCACGTGGAAAAGCACGTCGATTACCTGGATTGAGCCAATCAATCCACCGCGGCCGCATGAACCGCCGCGGAATCAGACTTTGAGGAGAAACGACCATGGCCGTAGGAACCGCAAAGGAAAAAGAAAAAGGAGGCGCCGCGACGGCAGAGGCCACGCAGGACCTGACGGATGGCTTTCACCTCCTCATCGACGCGCTCAAGCTGAACGGCCTCAACACCATCTACGGCGTGCCGGGCATCCCGATCACGGATTTCGGCCGCATGGCGCAGGCGTCGGGCATTCGCGTGCTCTCGTTCCGCCACGAACAGAACGCCGGCTACGCGGCTGCGATCGCCGGCTTCCTGACCAAGAAGCCCGGCGTCTGCCTCACCGTGTCGGCACCCGGCTTCCTCAACGGCCTGACAGCGCTCGCCCACGCCACGACCAACTGCTTCCCGATGATCCTCATATCGGGCTCGTCCGAGCGCGAGGTCGTCGATCTGCAGCAGGGCGACTACGAGGAGATGGATCAGCTCGCCATCGCCAAGCCGCTGTGCAAGGCGGCGTTCCGCGTGCTGCATGCCGCCGACATCGGCATTGGCCTCGCGCGCGCGATTCGCGCCGCCGTGTCGGGTCGTCCGGGCGGCGTCTACCTCGACCTGCCGGCCAAGCTGTTCGGACAGGTCATGAATGCCGAGGCCGGCAAGAAATCGCTCGTCAAGGTCATCGACGCGGCACCGGCCCAGATTCCCGCACCCGCCGCGGTCAAGCGCGCCCTCGACGTGCTGAAGAGCGCCAAGCGTCCCCTGATCATCCTCGGCAAGGGTGCTGCCTACGCGCAGGCCGACGCTGCCATCCGCACGTTCGTCGAGAAGATGGGCGTTCCGTTCCTCCCCATGAGCATGGCCAAGGGCCTGCTGCCCGACACGCATCCGCAATGCGCGGGGGCCGCGCGGTCGACGGTGCTGAAAGGCGCCGACGTCGTGATGCTGATCGGTGCTCGCCTCAACTGGCTGTTGTCGCACGGCAAGGGCAAGACCTGGGGTGATGCGCCGAAGAAGTTCATCCAGATCGACATCGAGCCCAAGGAGATGGACAGCAACGTCGAGATCGCCGCCCCTGTGGTCGGCGATATCGGCTCCTGCGTCGCGGCGCTCCTCGAGGGGATCGGCGGCATTTGGCCGGCCGCACCGGCCGACTGGATCAGCGCCGTCAAGGCGAAGCGCGAAGAGAACGTCGCCAAGATGGCGCCGCGCCTGATGAACAATAACTCGCCGATGGACTATCACGGCGCGCTCGGCGTGCTGCGGACCATCATCAAGGAGCGGCCGGACGCCATCCTGGTCAACGAAGGCGCGAACACGCTCGATCTCGCGCGCGGCGTCATCGATATGTACAAGCCGCGCAAGCGTCTGGACGTCGGCACCTGGGGCGTCATGGGCATCGGCATGGGCTCCGCCATCGCCGCGGCCGTCGAGACCGGCAAGCCGGTGCTGGCGGTCGAAGGCGACAGCGCCTTTGGCTTCTCGGGCATGGAGGTGGAAACGATCTGCCGCTACGACCTCCCGGTCTGCGTCGTCATCTTCAACAACAGCGGCATCTATCGCGGCACCGACGTCAATTCGACCGGCTCCGATCCCGCGACGACCGTGTTCGTCAAGGGTGCCCGCTACGACAAGATGATCGAGGCGTTCGGCGGCGTCGGCGTCAATGCGACGACGCCGGACGAGCTGAAGCGCGCCGTCAACGAGGCGATGGACTCCGGCAGGCCGACCCTCATCAACGCGGTGATCGATCCGGCCGCCGGCAGCGAGAGCGGCCGCATCGGCAACCTCAATCCGCAAAGTGCGCTCAAGAAGAAATAACCCTTATCCGGGCGTGGCGCGGCCCGACACGGTGCGCTGAACCGGAATCCAAATTGATCGAGTTCGGAGGATTAAGAGATGGCCAAGAAGAAGTCCGCCCGCGGCAAGACCAAGGCAGCCACGCGTAAAGCCGTGAAGCACTCCCGCAAGCCGGCCGTGAAAGCCAAGGCAAGAGCCGCGGCCAAACCGAAGACCAACGGCAACGCCCCGCCGAAGCCGACGACGAAGGCCTTCGGCCAGGCCGGCAAGGCGCTCGACGGCGTGCGGATACTCGACTTCACCCACGTCCAGTCCGGCCCGACCTGCACCCAGCTCCTCGCCTGGCTCGGCGCGGACTGCATCAAGATCGAGCGTCCGGGTGTGGGCGACATCACGCGCGGGCAGCTTCGCGACGTGAAGGGCGCCGACTCTCTCTACTTCACCATGCTCAACTCCAACAAGCGGTCGATCACGATCGACAGCAAGCATCCCAAGGGCAGGGAGATCCTCGACCGCTTGATCAGGGAATGCGACGTGCTGGTGGAGAATTTCGCCCCCGGCGCGCTCGATCGCATGGGCTTGACCTGGGAGCACATCCACAAGCTCAACCCGCGCATGATCGTCGCATCGGTGAAGGGCTTCGGTCCCGGCCCCTACGAGGAATGCAAGGTCTACGAGAACGTGGCCCAGTGCGCCGGCGGCTCGGCGTCCACCACCGGCTTCCGCGACGGTCCGCCGCTTGTGACCGGCTCGCAGATCGGCGACTCGGGCACGGGTCTGCATCTGGCGCTCGGTATCGTTGCCGCACTCTATCAGCGCAACCGCACCGGCCGCGGCCAGCGCGTGCTCTGCGCCATGCAGGACGGCGTGCTCAACCTCTGCCGCGTGAAGCTGCGCGACCAGCAACGCCTCAAGCATGGCCCGCTCGACGAGTACAGCCAATACGGCGAGGGCGTGGCATTCGGCGAGTCGGTACCGCGCGCCGGCAACGACTCCGGCGGGGGCCAGCCCGGCTGGATCCTGAAGTGCAAGGGCTGGGAGAGCGATCCCGACGCCTACATCTACTTCATCACCCAGGCGCCGGTGTGGGGGGAGATCTGCGATCTCATTGGCAAGCCGGAGTGGAATGCCGATCCTAATTTCGCCACCCCGCCGGCGCGGCTGCCGCGGCTAAGGTACATTTTCAATACCATCGAAGAATGGACCATGACCAAGACCAAGTTCGAGGTCATGGAGCTGTGCAACGCCGTGGATATCCCGGTCGGGCCCATTCTCTCGATGAAAGAGATCGCCGAGGAAGAGTCGCTGCGCAAGACCGGCACGGTGGTTGAGGTCGATCACCCCACGCGCGGCAAGTATCTGACGGTCGGCAATCCGATCAAGCTGTCGGACTCGATCTCGGAGGTGAAGCGTTCGCCGCTGCTGGGCGAGCACACCGAGGAAATCTTGACCAAGGTGCTTGGCTATTCCGCCAAGGAGCTGGCTGAGATCAAGACTTCGGGCGCGATCACCGCTCCGGAGAAGCCGAAGGCCGCAGCGGCGTAGTTTTCCTCCCCTGCCGGCTGCGAGAGGGGGCGGCGTCCCCGCTCGGCAAGCGGGACGAGGCGAAGAGACCATTCGGGTGGGAGGAGCATCGATGCGTATCGTGGTTCACGGCCAGCAGGCCTTCGGCAAGGCCGTGCTGGAGGCGCTCATCAAGCGCGGCGAGACCGTCATTGCCGCCTACGTCGCCCCGGAGAAAGAGGGCGCGAAGGCCGATCCGCTCAAGGAAGCGGCCATTGCGGCGAAGCTCCCGGTCTATCAGCCCGCCTCATACCGCAAGCCGGAGGTGTGGGAAGAGTTCAAGGCGCTCAAGCCCGACCTGCAGGTGATGGCCTTCGTCACGCTGTTCGTGCCGGAGGAGTTCCTCAACATCCCGACCCACGGCTCGATCCAGTATCACCCCTCGCTGCTGCCGGCCTATCGCGGGGCTTCCGCGATCAATTGGCCGATCATCAAGGGCGAGAAGGAAACCGGCCTGTCGATCTTCTGGCCCGACAACGGGCTCGATACCGGCGACGTGCTCCTCCAGAAGAAAACACCGATCGGTCCGACCGACACGCTGGGCACCGTCTATTTCGATCGGCTGTTCCCGATGGGCGTCGAGGCGCTGATGGAGTCGATCGATCTGGTGAAGGCCGGCAAGGCGCCGCGCGTCAAGCAAGACGAGTCGAAAGCCACATATGAGGGCCGTTGCGGGGCGGACAACGCCCACATCGACTGGGGCAAACCCTGGGAGCAGATCGACCGCCTCATTCGAGGGTGCAGTCCGGCACCCGGCGCGTGGTCGACGCTCGACGGCAAGGTGGTGCGGATCTTCGAGGCGAAGCCGCTGCCGGCGAAGGACCCGAAGGGCATCGCGGGCAAGATGGGCGAGATCGTCGCGGTCGAGGCAGACGGGGTCACCGTGGTCTGCGCCGACGGCCGCTTCAAGGTCATGCGCGTGCAGCCCGCCGACGGCAAGAAGATCGGCGCCGGCGAATGGGCGGCATCGGCCAAGCTCGTGACCGGAGCGAGGCTCACCTAGCCTCTCCGCCATCTAGTACCGGCTTTCGTAGAAAGTCGGTACAAATCGCTTTAGGCAAGTACCTGATTCACGCGCAATTTCGTGAGTCGTGGTCGACTCACGAAATCGCGCGATCAGGTACTAGATCGAGATCTCTGTCGCCCTCAGCGCCTTCCTCCTGCGCCGCGTTGGCATGGATGGGGATGGCCACATTGTAGGATCGGGTCCATGAGCGGTCTCATTCTGCCCTTCATGGGCATCTCGCCCAGGATCGCGGCGGATGCCTATATCGCCGAAACCGCCGCCGTGATCGGCGACGTCGAGGTGGGATCCGAGGCGAGCCTGTGGTTCGGCGTGGTCGCCCGCGGCGACTACGCCAAGATCCGCATCGGCGCCCGCACCAATGTGCAGGACGGCACCATCATCCACATCGACCGTGCCCCGATCGATACCGTTATCGGCGCCGACATCCTGATCGGGCACGCGGCCGTGATTCATGCCTGCACCCTCGAAGACCGTTGCTTCGTCGGCATGAAGGCCTGCGTCATGGACGGAGCGGTGGTCGAAACCGGCGCCATGGTCGCCGCGGGGGCGCTCGTCACGCCGGGCAAGCACGTGCGGAAGGGCGAGCTCTGGGCGGGGAACCCGGCGAAGTTGCTGCGGCCGCTCAGAGCCGATGAAAGCGAGAAGCTGACAGAGGCTGCGGCGCACTACGTCGAATTTGCACGTCAGTTCCGCAAGGAGCAGGAGGCGCGGCTGAGGGCGCAGGCGGCGCAGTAGCGCGCCTCAAATCAAGTCGCTCAAGATCCCCACCAGGAAGTCCTTGATCCCCGGTGCCGCCGCCATGATCGGGTTGCCCCGCGTCAGACCTTCGCCGGCGAGGAAATCGTTGGTCCAGCCGCCGGCCTCGCGCACCATCAAGATGCCCGCCAGCACGTCCCAGGAATTGATGTGCAATTCGGCGGCACCATCGAGCCTGCCGTCGGCGACATGGGCGAGGCTGAGCGCGCCGGCGCCGGACCGGCCCATCATGGCGCCGCCGGCGACGATGCGCTCCAGCGCCTTGAGGTAGCCCGCCATCGGCAGGCGCGGGGACCAGCCCATCTCGATCATGGCGCGGCCGGGCAGGCTCGTCTGGCTCACCCGCATAGGGCGGCCGTTGCAGGTAGCACCGTTGCCGCGCTCGGCCTGGAACAGCTCGTCCGTCGCCGGATTGTAGATGACGCCCACCTCGATCTCGCCCTCGGCCACCAGCGCGATCGAGACCGAGAAGGGTACCAGCCGACGGGCGTAGTTGGCGGTGCCGTCGATGGGATCGATGACCCAGGTGTTGCGTCCGACCGTGCCGCCGCCCTCCTCGCCGAGAAAGGCATCGCCCGGGAAGCTTCCGCCCAGGCGTTCGACGATCAGCCGCTCGACCGCGCCGTCGGCCTCGGTCAGATAGTCCTGGAGACCCTTCAGGCGAACGCCGAGCTTGGCAAGATCGCCCTGCAGGCTGAGCGCCAAGAGCCCGGCCTCGCGCGCAAGGCCGCTGGCGGCGTGGAAGCGGCGGGCGCGTTCGGTCGGTGTCATCGGCGGAACAACCGCAAGAGACGGTTCAGACCGTGGCCTTCACCCGCACATAGGAGCCGGGCGCCGGCTCGATCGCCTTCAGCTTGCCGTCGCCGGGCGCCCGCGCCTTCACCGTGCCGCCGGAATGCTCGGAGAGCCACTTCGCCCATTCCGGCCACCAGGAGCCCGGATGCTGGGTCGCCCCTTCGAGCCAGGCATCGGGCGTCGGCGGGTTCTTGTCGTTGGTCCAGTAGCCGTATTTCTCCGGCACCGGCGGATTGACCACGCCGGCGATATGGCCGGAGCCGCTCAGCACGAACTTGACCGGACCCTTGTAGATCTGCGTGCCGGCGTAGGTGGATTTCCAGGGCGCGATGTGGTCTTCGCGGGTGGAGATGATCATGGTCGGCGTCTTGACCTTGCCGAGATCGATGGGCACGCCGCTGAGGGTGATGCCGCCCGGCACCACCAGCTGGTTCTCCTGGTACATCTTGCGCAGATAGAAGGAGTGCATGGCCGCGGGCATGCGGGTCGAATCGGAGTTCCAGTAGAGCAGGTCGAAGGGGAAGGGGTCCTTGCCGAGGAGGTAGTTGTTGACCACGAAGGACCAAATGAGATCGTTCGCCCTGAGCATGTTGAAGGTGGTCGCCATCGACGAGCCTTCGAGATAGCCCGTCTTGCTCATCTTCTCTTCGAGCGCGGTCAGCTGCTCCTCGTCGATGAATACCGAGAGCTCGCCCGCTTCGGCGAAATCCACCATGGTGGTGAAATAGGTGGCACTCTTGAAGCGGGTGTCCTTCTTCGACACCATGTAGGAGAGCGTGCTGGCCAGGAGCGTGCCGCCGAGGCAGTAGCCGATGACATTGACCTCGCGCTCGCCGGTGGCCGCCTCGATCGCATCCAGCGCCGCCAGCGGCCCTTCCAGCATGTAGTCCTCGAAGCTCTTGTCGGCGAGCTTGGAGTCCGGATTGACCCAGGAGACGACGAAAATGGTGATCCCCTGGCTGACCGCCCAGCGGATGAAGGAGTTCTTCTCCCGCAGATCGAGGATGTAGAACTTGTTGATCCAGGGCGGGATGATGAGCAGCGGCCGCTTCATCACCTTTTCGGTGGTGGGGGTGTACTGGATTAGCTGGAGCAGGTCGTTCTGGTAGACCACCTGGCCAGGCGTGGTGGCGATGTTCTCGCCCACCTTGAACGCCTCCATGTCGGTCATCTTGATGGCGAGCTTGCCCTTGCCCCGCTCCAGATCCTTCAGCACGTTGTCGAGACCCTTCACCAGATTCTCGCCGCCCGACTCGATCGTGGTGCGCAGCACTTCGGGATTGGTCACCAGGAAGTTCGAGGGCGCCATGGCGTCGACGAACTGCCTTGTATAGAAGTCGACCTTCTTCGCCGTCTTCGCGTCCATGCCCTCGGTTTCCTGCACCGTCGACTGCAACCAACGGGCGCTCAAGAGGTAGGACTGCTTGATGAAATCGAAGACGAAGCTTTCCTGCCAGGCGGCGTCCTTGAACCGGCGGTCTCCCTGCGGCGGGGTGATCACCGGCTCGGTCGGCTCGCCGAAAAAGCGCATGGTGGCGTTCTGCCAGAGCGACATGTAGTCGTGCCAAAGGGTCAGCTGGGCTTGCACCATGCGCGCCGGGTCGGTCATCATCCGGGCCGTCAGCTCGAAGAAGGCGGCGCCGATGTTGAGGGGGTCGGCATTGGCGCTGGCGCCGCCGGTCGATGCCTGGCGGGCCAAGAATTCCGTGACGATGCGCTGGCTCTTCTCGGCGATCTGCGCCATCGTCTTGGCGAACTCGACGGGATCCGGGAGCTTCATGGACGGACCTTGAGTGTCGGCCATTGGAGCGAGCTTTCCATCGTGGCGCGGGCTGAGAACCAAGAGCCGCACCCCGACGATAGGAAGAAGCGCCGGGTGGACCCGAACTCGCCAACCGGTTAAAACGGCTGGCAGTTGCGAGCAAATTTCATACACGAAGCAGGGTTAATTTGCACATAACAAACGGGGGCAGGCTCCTTGTGCGGCGCGGGAGGATCGACGCCGCCATTGCGCAGCTGCGAAGAACGGCGGTCGGATTGCGGGCGCTCGGTCTCGTTGGCGTGGCCTTATTGGCCGCGTGTTCGACGGTTTCCGACGTCGTTCACCCCGGGCGGTGGTTCGAAAGCGGCCCGAAGACCACCGAGAAGCCGAGCGACACGCCGCTCGCCGACGCCGAAAAAGGACCCTATCCGAATCTGGGCTCCGTGCCCGAGCGCCCGACCCGGCAGAGCACGGCGGCTGAACGCCAGAGTATGCAGAAGGGGTTGATCTCCGACCGGGACAATGCCCGCTACACCGACGAGCCGTTGCAGCCGCGCCCCGCCCAGGCGGGCCCGGCGCCGTCCCCCCAGTCTTCGACCCGACCGGCCGCGGCATACCGTCCTTTACAGGCGACGGCCTCGACCCCTGCGACCACGGCCCCAGCGACCACCGACAGCCCTGCGGCGCCGCCGCCTTCCGCCGATAGCGCCCCCCAGGCGATGCCGGCGACGAGCACGGCGAAGGCGCCGCCTCCGCCTCCGCCTGTGACGGAACCGGCTCCGGTGACCGCCTCGCCCCCGGCGCCCCCGCCCCCGGCGCAGGGGAGCGTGGCTTCGAGCCCACCCGCGCGCGCCCCAGCCCCCCCACCGGCGGCACTGCCGCCGCCGCCTTCGGGACCCGTCGCTCAGCCGGTCGCCCCGCCGCCGCCGGCGTCCGTGCCGGGACGAACCTTCACGGTGCCGGCCGCAACCCAGACCTCGGCGCCGCCCGCCCTGGGCGCGGGAGCGCCCTCGACCCTGGATCAGGTTTATCGCAACCAGCTCGCCAGATCGGCCGGCGCCGCCCCGCCGCCGGCGCAGGCTGAACCGCCGGTGCCGCCGACGCTGACGCCACCCAGGGGGGCGCTCACCCATGTCGCCCGCGGATTGCCTCCCGGGGCTGCGCCGCTGCCCCGTTTCACCTCCCCGCCGCCCGCGCTGGCAGCCGCCGTCGCCGCCGGCAGCCTCACGGCAGGAAGCGGCGATCCCGTGGCGATCGTTCAATTCGCATCCGGCTCGACCCGGCTCTCGGCCGCGGACCGGCAGGAGATCCAACGGGTTGTTGCCTGGAGCCGCCTCGGCAACGGCCTGATCCGCCTCATCGGCCATGCCGGCCGGGAGAATGTCGAGGCCGGGCGGGAGCAGGAGCTCAGGCTGTCCCTCGACCGGGCGGGAGCGGTGGCCAGCGAGCTGCTGCGCCAGGGGGTGGCGCCGGAGCGGATCACCGCGACCGGCGTCGGTGCGGCCGAGCCGCTGGTGGTCGCCGGATCGCCCCAGGCGGAGGCTCAGAACCGGCGCGTCGAGATCTTCATCATCGAGTGAGGTTTTGGCACTTTAGCCGTTCTTTACGCTCAATTTTTTGGCTGTCGCGCAGTTAAGAGTCGCGTTCAGCCAGCCCCTCGACCAACGGACCTTCTCCACGTCATGATTGCAGCCGACACCGATCGCCAACCGAGCGGGGCCCGATGACGCGGCCACTCAAGATCGCCATTGCCGGTCTCGGCACCGTCGGCACCGGCGTGCTGCAGCTGATCGCCGCCGAAGGTGCCCGCATCGCCCGTCGCGCCGGCCGCGAGCCGGTCATCGCCGCGGTCTCCGCGCGCGATCGTCGTCGCGACCGCGGGGTCGATCTCTCCGGTGCTGAATGGTTCGACGATCCCGTGGCGATGGCGGGAGAGGCGGATGCCGACATCGTCGTCGAACTCATCGGCGGCGCCGACGGAGTGGCGAAGGCGGTGGTCGAGCGGGCAATCCAGCGGCGCCGTCACGTAGTGACCGCCAACAAAGCCATGCTGGCCCTCCACGGCACTGCGCTCGCCCGCAGCGCCGAGGCGGCCGGCGTGGCGCTTGCCTTCGAGGCCGCGGTCGCCGGCGGCATCCCCATCGTCAAGGATCTGCGCGAGGGGCTGGCAGCCAATGGGCTGACGCGGGTCTACGGCATCCTCAACGGCACCTGCAACTACATCCTCTCCACCATGCGCCAGACCGGCCGCGCCTTCGACGACGTGCTCGCCGAAGCCCAGCGCCTGGGCTATGCCGAAGCCGATCCCAGCTTCGACATCGACGGGGTCGATACCGCGCACAAGCTCGCAATTCTCACCAGTCTTGCCTTCGGCTGCGAGGTAGACTTCGCCCATGTGCATGTCGAGGGCATCCGGCACGTGAGCGCGCTCGACATCGAGTACGCAACCGAGCTCGGCTATCGGATCAAGCTGTTGGGCATCGCCCGGGCGACCGCGCACGGCATCGAGCAGCGCGTGCATCCTTGCATGGTCTCGCTCGAAGCGCCGATCGCGCATGTCGAGGGGGTTTTCAACGCCGTCCACGCCGAAGGACCTTTCGTCGGACCGACCATGCATGAGGGCCGTGGCGCCGGCGCCGGGCCAACGGCATCGGCCGTCGTCGCCGACCTCATCGACATCGCCCGCGGGCGCTCGGTGCCGACCTTCGGCATGCCGGCGAGCATGCTCGCCCCGGCCAGAACCGCCCCCATGGAGCGCCATGTCGGTCCCTATTATGTGCGCCTGATGGTGGTCGACCAGCCCGGCGTGATTGCCGAGGTGGCGGCTGCCTTGCGCGACGAACGCGTGTCGATGGAGGCGGTGATCCAGCGCGCGCGCGCGCCCGACGAGCCAGTGCCGGTGGTGCTGACCACCCACGAGACGGAAGAGGCGGCGATGCGGCGCTGCCTCAAACGGATTGCCGCCCTCGGCACCGTGGTGGAGCCGCCGCGCATGATCCGCATCGAGGCCCTCTAAGCGGGATGGCGACGACAATGAAGACCAAAGAGAGGAAAGCCATGGCCAATGAGCCCGTGATGGACCGCAACTTGGCGCTGGAGGCGGTGCGGGTGACGGAGGCAGCGGCACTCGCGGCCTCCAAGCTGATGGGCCGCGGCAATGAGAAGGCGGCCGATCAGGCGGCGGTGGACGCCATGCGCCGGGCGCTCAACGGTCTTGCCATCGACGGCACTGTGGTCATCGGCGAGGGCGAGCGCGACGAGGCGCCGATGCTCTTTATCGGCGAGAAGGTCGGCCGCGGCGGGCCCAAGACCGATATCGCCCTCGATCCCTTGGAGGGCACCACCATCACCGCCAAGGGCGGGCCCAACGCCTTGGCCGTGGTGGCGATGGCGGCGGAGGGCGGCTTCCTCAACGCGCCCGACGTCTACATGGACAAGATCGCCGTCGGCGGCGGCTTCAAGGACGGCGTCGTCGATCTGGATGAGACCCCGGCCGGCAACCTCAAAAGTCTGGCAAAAGCCAAGAAGGTGGACGTCTCCGATCTCGTCGCCTGCATTCTCGACCGGCCGCGCCATGCCGATCTCATCGCCAAGGTGCGCGAGGCCGGCGCCCGCATCATGCTGATATCGGACGGCGACGTGTCCGGCGTCATCGCCACGGCCGAGCCCGGCAGCGGCGTCGACATCTATCTCGGATCCGGCGGGGCGCCCGAAGGCGTGCTGGCCGCGGCCGCTCTCCGCTGCATCGGCGGCCAAATGCAGGGACGGCTCCTGTTCCGCAACGATGACGAGCGCGGCCGTGCCCACCGTCTCGGCATCAAGGACCTCAACCGCAAATACGGGCTGTTGGAGCTGGCCAAGGGCGATGTGATGTTCGCCGCCACCGGTGTTACCAACGGCACCATGCTGAAGGGCGTGCTGCGCACCCATGTCGGCGCCCGCACCCACTCCTTGATCATGCGCTCCAAGACCGGGACGGTGCGCTACATCGAAGCCCAGCACGATTTCCGGCGGAAGCCCGGCATCGACGAGGGATGATGTGGTCGACGGGGGCGGGACGGCCAGCTTCCTCGGGGTCGAGCGCTCGCTCACCGGCCGCCGCTGGACGCCGCGCGGCGGCTCCGAGCGCGACGGGCTGGCGCTGGCGCAGCGCCTTGGCGTGCCGGAGCTGATCGGCCGTCTCTTGGCCGCGCGCGGCGTCGAAATCGACGGCGCCGAACGCTTCCTCAACCCGACCTTGCGCGCGGAATTGCCCGATCCGAGCCATTTGAAGGATATGGATACGGCCGTCCTCAGGCTCCGGCGCGCCGTCGAATTGGGCGAGGCGATCGTCGTCTTCGGCGATTATGACGTGGATGGCGCCACCGCAGCCGCACTCCTCTGCCGCTTTCTCGCCGCCGTCGGCGCCAAGGCCAGGGCCTACATCCCCGACCGGATGATCGAGGGCTATGGCCCAAATACCAAGGCGCTGCTTAAGCTCAAGGAAGACGGGGCGGCGGTGGTGATCACCGTCGATTGCGGCATCACCGCCTTCGAGCCGCTGGCGGCGGCGCGTGCAGCCGGGCTCGAGGTGATCGTCGTCGACCACCACGTGGCCGAGCCGACATTGCCGGACGCCATCGCCGTCATCAATCCGAACCGGCTGGATGAGACCAGTCCCCATGGCACGCTGGCCGCCGTGGGCTTGGCCTTCCTGTTGGCGATCGGCCTCAATCGCGCGCTGCGCGCCGCCGGCTGGTTCAAGACGCGCGCCGAACCCGACCTCATGCAATGGCTCGACCTCGTCGCCCTCGGCACCGTCTGCGACGTGGTGCCGTTGGTAGGCTTGAATCGCGTGCTGGTGGCCCAGGGCCTGAAGGTGCTGGCCAAGCGCGGCAATGTCGGCTTGGTGGCGCTCGCCGCCGTGGCCCGCATCCAGCGCGTGCCCGATGCCTATCATCTGGGCTTCGTCTTCGGTCCGAGAGTGAATGCCGGCGGCAGGGTCGGTCGCGCCGACTATGGCACGCGGTTGCTCGCCAACGACGATCCCCTGGAGGCGGCCGAGCTCGCGGCCGAGCTCGAGCGCTTCAACGCCGAGCGCAAGGCGATCGAGGCCAGGGTGCAGGAAGCGGCGATCCAGATGGTGGATGCCTCGCCCATGGCCGAGAGCGGCCTCATCTTCGCCGCCGGCGAGGGCTGGCATGCCGGTGTCATCGGCATCGTCGCGGGACGCCTGAAGGAGCGCTACAACCGCCCGGCCATCGTCGTCGCCTTGGCCGAGGGCGTCGGCAAGGGATCGGGGCGCTCGGTCGCCGGTGTGGCCATGGGGCCGGCAATCATCGCCGCACGCCAGGCCGGGCTCCTGGTGAATGGCGGCGGCCATGCCATGGCGGCGGGGTTCACGGTCGCGGGCGACAAGATCGCGGCCTTGCAGACCTTCCTCGGCGAGCGTCTGGCGGAAGCCTGCAATGCGCTCGATCCGAAGCCGGCCCTGTCCCTCGACGGTGCCTTGGCGCCGAGTGCGGCCACGCCGGAGCTGGTTGAGCTGGTGCAGCGCGTCGGTCCTTTCGGCGTCGGCAACGCCGAGCCGCGCTTCGCCGTGGCATCCGCCCGCATCATGCGCGCCGACGTCGTCGGCGAGAACCATGTGCGCTGCATCCTGGGCGGAGCGGATGGCGGCCGCTTGAAGGCGATCGCGTTCCGCAGCCTCGGCAGCGACCTCGGCCCGGCCTTGCTCAAGTCGAGGGGTGCTGCCTTGCACCTCGCCGGTCACCTGCGCCTGGATGAATGGCAAGGCCGCCGCGAGGTGCAGCTCCTCATCGACGATGCGGCGGTGGCGGGGTAGGGGGGCTCGCAGCCCCTCGACGGTGAGCCATGCCATTGCTGGAGCTACCGGTATCCGGTAGTATCTCAAAGTGCAATATGAGTGGGACGGAGCCAAGGCCGCCCTTAACCTCCGCAAGCATGGTGTGGATTTCGTCGACGCCATTGCGGCCCTCGAAGACCCGAACCGGCTCGAGGAGATTGATACGCGGCTGGTTTACGGCGAAGAACGGCTTCAGGTCATCGGAAGCGCCAAGGGCGCCGTCCTACTCGTGGTCACTACATCGCGCGACGACGGCGTGCGCAGAATCATCTCGGCCCGGAAGGCCACACGACATGAGCAAGACCGGTATTACGCGCGTGACCGTGAAACCTGGTGAGGCCGCACCGCGGGGCCGCACCGATTGGGCGCGGCTCAAGGCCATGACCGACGCCGAGGTCGAGGCGGCGGCTTTGGCCGATCCCGACGCCCAGCCGCTCACGCCGGAACAGTTGGCGCAGATGCGCCGCGTCTCGCGCGTCAAGCGCCTGCGGCAGCGTCTCGGCATGACCCAGGCGGCATTCGCCGATGCGTTCCATCTGCCGATCAATACCCTCCGCGATTGGGAGCAACAGCGAAGCATACCCGACGCGCCGGCCCGGGCGTTGCTGTTGGCGATCGAGCGCGACCCGGAACTGATGCGACGCTTGCTGGCTGAAGCGGTCGAATAGCCGGCCTATGCCTCAGCTTCTCGTCCGCGACGTGCCGCAAGATGTGGTTGACGCTTTGGATCGTCGCGCCGCTGGCCATGGCCGGAGCGCCGAAGCCGAGCACCGAGCCATCTTGGAAGAAGTGCTAAGTGCCGGTCGCGCGGGTTTTCGTCAACGTGCTGCAGCGCTCCGCGAGGCCACACGCGGGCGGATCTCCGGTGAGTCCTCCAACCTCATTCTACGGGATCGCGACCGAAGATAACGGCTGCAAGCCGTAGGTTCGTCGCACTCAACTTGAATTGCCGCCAGCCACTGCATGCAGGCGAGGTGCTGCTGATCGTGGCTCAGGAGCAGGTGCAAGAGGCCGGCCGTGGTGACCGATCCGTACTCGGCGAAGTCTCCTAGACGACGCCAATCGCTCTTCGACAACCCGCCCAGCATCGCGACCGTCCATAGCCGTGCCCGTCGGAATGCAGCCATCGCCTCGGCCGGATCCTGCCCGCCATAGAAGCGCTCGCGGGCCAGCGCATAGCTGTCGATCGAGACCGGCGATGGCTTGTCCTCGCCAACCATCCGACGGAAGCGCAGGTGATAGCCATCCACCTCGATGTCGCGCAGATGGCACGCCTGCTCCAGCGCCGAAAAGGTCTCTCCGGGCATTCCATCCCAGGATTCCGGCTTCCAATCCAGGAGCTCCGCCGGGATCTGCCGGAACACCCCCTCGAAGGCCTCTGGCATCGTCGCAAGCCCGGCGATCGTCTCAGCGTTCATTGCCAGCGGAACTCCAGGGTCAACCAACAGTCTTCGGCCGACCAACGATCGGTGTGAACACTACCCCTTCACCAAATTGGCGTTGATGTAGTCGAAGTTGATGTCGTCGCCGAGGCCCGGCTTTTGCGAAAGGTGGATGTAGCCCTCGGCGTCCATGGCGTCGTCGCGGCTGTTGAGGTACTCCGGGATCTCGTCGTAGTCGATGAACGGGTGGAGCAGCCCGCGCTCATACCAGCGGCCGTTCTTCTGCACGGCGCAGAGCGTCAAGTTTCCCGAGCCGCCGCCATGCACCTCGCAATCCATGCCGAAGGACTCGGCGAGGTGGATGATCTTGAGGCTGGGGCCGATGCCGCCGACATCGTGCACGCCGGTGCGGGCGATGTCGCAGGCCCCGGCCTTGATCCACTCGGCCCGCGTGTGGAACTTGCCGTCGGCGGTCTCCGGGCCGATGACGGCGATCTCCAAATTCTGAGCGAGCCAAGCATAGGAGCTGATGGAGAACTCGTTCATCGGCTCCTCGTACCAGTAATAACCCAAGCGCTGGATCTCGCGGCCGAGCCAGAGGGCGTCGTTGCGGCTGTAGCCGTGATAGGCATCGAGCATCAGGGGCACGTCGGGGCCGACGGCTTCCCTGACGGCGGCACAGGCCTTCACGTCCATTTTGGGATCGGGCGCCCAGGAGACCGGCTTCATCCAGGTGTGAAGCTTGATCGCCTTGTAGCCGCGGTTGACCAGCCAGTCGGCATAGCGCGCGTAATCCTCCGGGGTGGCGAGACCGCCCTTCATCTCGTCCCCGCACATGGTGCTGCCATAGGCCGGCACCTTGTCGCGGTAGGCGCCGATCAGCTTGTAGACCGGCTGGCCCAGCGTACGGCCGGCCAGATCCCAGAGCGCCAGTTCGACGATGGCCAAGGTGCGGTCTGTCAATTGGCTGGTGCTGCCGCGCTGCCAATGGGCAAGACCTTGCCAAAGCTTCTCCCGGTCGAAGGGATGCTGGCCGATGAGCACGGTCTTGACGAAGCCGTCGATGAGAGACGGGCGCACCACTTCCACCGGGCTCAAGCAATGCCCCTCGCTGCCATCGTCGGCAATGATCGTGAGCAAGGCTTGGCGCACCCGGTGCGGCTCGCCCGGATGGCTGTGGCCGTCGCTGTCCTTCACCTGGCGTGAGGTGTGGAAGAAAACCCGAACCTTGACATCGACGATCTTCATCGGCGCGTATCCCCGCTTCGCATTCCATTCATGGCGGCCGGCATGTTCGGGGTTGACCTTCCCTCGGTCAAGCCGGGCCAAGGGACAGCGCGCATGCGCGGCGCATCGGCTGATCGAGACGTTGTTGCGGGCCGGGGAGACCGGCAGGGCCGTCCGGATCGCCTGAGCCGGCGCGCCAGGGCTGCGCTTGCCTTTCTCTCTCTGAGAGGCTAAGTCACCGCTCGCATTCGAGCCGGCGCCAAAAGACGCTCCGGCCCATGACGTCCCCATCGTCTAGAGGCCTAGGACACCAGCCTTTCACGTTGGTAACAGGGGTTCGAATCCCCTTGGGGACGCCACTGTGCGATTGTACGATATCGTTGCCTGCCGTTTGCGAATACCGCATCAAGCAGCCGACAGCCGCACGTGGAACTTGTTGCCGGTCGCCTGGGCGTAACGCAACAGCGTCTTGGTGCTCGGCAGCGTCTGGCCGCTCTCCAGTCTGGCAATGGTGGACTGGCTGGTCCCCATCCGGGCAGCCAGTTCAGCCTGCGAGAGGCCCGCCCGCAAACGAGCCTTGAGCAATTCGGCAGAAATCTCGAACTCCGGAGCGAGCGCGTCATACTCGGCCTTGACCTTGGGGTTGGCCAGCAGGCGAGCCTTGAGCTTCTCGAATGGGATTGTCATGTGATCTCCTTTGCTCGCCGCAGCGCAAGGTCGATCTCGGCGCGCGGCGTCTTCTGTGTCTTCTTCACGAATGCCCGAACTACGACAACCCGTCGGCCGATGGCCGTGACATAGAGCGCGCGGGCTATTCCATCGCGGCCCGTCAGCCGCAATTCCCACAGCTTCCCTTCCAAGTGTTTCACATGCGGCTCGCTCAGGCTTTCCAGCCCTGCTTGGCCAATACGCTCGGCGAGCCGAAGGAACCGCGCCTGCATGTCAGCCGGAAGGGCGGCGATTTCAGCGGCAACGGTGTCGTTCAGGATTTCAACTCGCCAAGGCACGCCCACTTATATCTCAATTTTAAGATAGGCGAAAGGGAGGCGAAGCGTAGTGGGTTCAGCGGTTTCGTCGCGCTCCTTGCCGCGCCCGGGCGTCCGATCGCGCCGATTCATAGCGCGACAGCGAAAGAATAATGCCCATCTTCATCGACCGTGGCGCGCCAGCGCTTCCGGCGGCTTGGGCGTCACTTCACGCCCTTGAGGGTTAGGTTAAAATACATTCGGCCATCCGGCCGCGGCGCGTAAGTGAGGCGGTCCGAGACGCCGTAGAGCGTCGGCTCGGTGAACATCCAGACCACCGGCGCTTGCCCGGCGACATAGGCCTCGGCTTCCGCGCACATGGCCGGCCATTTGCTCTGGTCGAATTCCTCACTGAAAGCCTTGAACATGGCGGTGAACTTGTCGTCCACCCAGCTCATGCGGTTCGAGCCGGAATTTTTCTCGACGAGCAGCAAATCCCCCTGGCAGGTGTAATCCGGGCCCGACGAGCTATTCATGAGATCGCGGAAGCCGGCGCCCTGCTTGGCGCGCATCTGCACGCTGATGGCATTGTCGATGACGCGGAAATCCTTGATCTCGATGCCGACCGCCTTCCACGCGTCGGCCATGACCTGGGCGATCTCCTTGTCCATGAGATAGGAGCCGTTGGTCGTGTCGAAATCGAGCGACAGGCGGATGCCGTCCTTGGCGCGAACACCGTCCTTGCCCGCCACCCATCCGGCGTCATCGAGCAGCTTCTTCGCTTTGGCGGGATCGTAGACGTAGGGCTTGAGGGCGGGATTGTTGTAGGGCGAATTGATCAGGTCGATGTTGCATTTGGCCATGCTGCCGAGCAGGGAGGCCGCGATCTCCTCGCAGTTGACGGCATGGTTCATGGCCTGGCGCACGCGCATATCGGCCAGGGCGGGGTGGCGGCCTTGTTTGATATTGATGAAGAGCCGCCGGTAGCTCGGCGCGACGATCACCTTCATCCCGGGCGTGCGCTCGAGATTCTGCTTGAGGTCCGCCGGCACGCCGACCATGAGGTCGGCTGATCCGGCCTTGACTTCGGCGATGCGCGCGGCGACCTCCGGAACCGCCCTGACAATGACATCCTCGACTGGCGGCTTGCCAAGCCGGTATTTGTCGAAGGCCTTCAGCACCAGGCCCTGGCCCGCCTTGTAAGACACGAATACATAACCGCCCGCTCCGACCGGCGCGAAGGCGGTCTTCTCCGGCGGGGTCTCCGAATAGTATTTCGGCGGCAGGATCGACACTTCGGGATTGACGAAGTGGGAGGTGACGATCGGATCCGGCTGGCTCATGATGATGCGCGTCGTCAGATCGTCGACCTTCTCCATGCGCTCGTAGCGCAGCGCGCCGAGCGCGAAATTGAGATCGCCCTTGCCGGCGGCGAACAATTTCTTCGCCCGGTCGAAGGTGAAGACGACGGCGTCCGCATTGATCGGCTCGCCATT